>JAGCXJ010000251.1 GCA_017961385.1 Lachnospiraceae bacterium | reverse complement strand
ATCAATCTGACTGCGATCACAGAATATAAGGATGTCACGATAAAGCATTTTCTCGATTCTGTTTCGATAATCAAAGCTGTGGATATGTCCTCAGTTACTTCACTTATCGATATAGGTACAGGAGCAGGTTTTCCAGGCATTCCGATAAAGATAATGTTTCCGGATATAAAGATAACTCTTTTAGATTCTTTAAAAAAACGACTGAATGTATTAGACTTGATTATAGATGAGATAAACCTTAAAGATATATATACTATACACGGACGTGCTGAAGATATCGCAAGAGATCCTAAACACAGAGAAAAGTATGATCTTTGTGTTTCACGTGCTGTTGCAAACTTAAGTACTCTTTCTGAATTGTGCATTCCGTTTGTAAAGCCAGACGGCAGGTTTGTTTCCTATAAATCGGAAAAAGCTGATGAAGAACTTGAAAAAGCAAAAAACGCCATTAGACTTTTAGGAGGCAAAGTTACATCTACTGTTTCTTTTGAACTTGAAGATAATATTCGTACACTTATAGTTATAGATAAGATTGAATCAACAAACAAGAAATATCCACGTAAAGCAGGTACACCTGGGAAAGAACCTCTATGATAAATATAATGCTTGTTGATGATCATGTACTGTTTCGCGAAAGCCTAAGAGTACTGATTGAAAAAGATAAGTTTATAAAAGTTTCATGTGAAGCAGCCAATATGTCAGAGTGCATAAACTGTCTGCGTTTTCATGATGTGGATATTATTCTTCTTGATATAACTCTTGATGATGAGAACGGTTTAGACATTTTAGAGTTTATAAGAAAGAAAAAGATAAACACTAAAGTAATAATGCTCACAATGCACAAAGAAATAGAAAATCTTGTACGTGCAATGGAACTTAAAACAAATGGATATCTTTTGAAAACTATAACACATGATGAATTATTTACTGCAATACATGATGTGTACGGAGGTATAGATTATATACAGCCGGATCTTCTTCCATATTTAAATAATTATCTAATCAACAAAGATATTGACAGGGAAAAGATAAAACTTCTGACAGCAAGAGAACTTGAGCTGCTTAAGATGATCGCCTCAGGGAAAAAGAATCTTGAGATTGCTACAACGCTTGATATCAGTGAAAGAACTGTAAAGAATCATTTATCTCATGTTTTTGACAAGCTTCAAGTTGCTGACAGAACCCAGGCTGCAGTTTTTGCAATAAGAAATAAATTAAACTGACTGTCTGCATGTGATGTTTCACGTGAAACGTGAAACATGTGGACCACATTTTACGGGCAGGCCATACTATATAATGTTTCACGTGAAACATATCACCACAATATTTTGGTGTCATTTCTGTGAAACATTTATTTATACAAAATAATTACATTTGTGAAACATTTTTTGGTAATATTTTTATCTGTCTGTTTATAGATAATAGGAAGATTACATGATATAATTTCTAGGCAACCCCAAAGTTGTAAAAAATGAATGGAGTATTAATAAATGGGAAGAGTTATAGCCATTGCTAATCAAAAAGGTGGAGTAGGAAAAACAACAACATCTATCAATTTATCAGCTTCTCTTGCCGAACTCGGTAAAAAAGTTCTTGTAATTGATATCGATCCTCAGGGTAATACCACAAGCGGACTGGGTGTTGACAAGAATAATGTTGAAAATACGGTATACGATCTGATCCTTGGAGAATGTTCTATTAATGAATGTATCATGAAGGATGTAATAGAAAATGTATCTGTTATACCTTCTAATGTAAATCTTGCAGCCGCTGAGATAGAACTCATCGGTGTTGAAAAGAAGGAATATATCCTTAAGAACGAAGTAGACTGGGTAGTAGATAAATATGATTATATATTTATTGACTGTCCTCCGTCACTCAGTATGCTCACAGTCAATGCAATGACCACAGCAAATACTGTTCTTGTTCCTATTCAGTGCGAGTACTATGCATTGGAAGGACTGAGCCAGCTGATCCATACAGTAAATCTAGTAAAAGAAAGACTGAATCCAAAGCTTTCTATGGAAGGCGTCGTATTTACAATGTACGATTCAAGAACCAATCTTTCAGCTCAGGTAGTTGAAAATGTAAAAGAAAACTTCCATCAGAAAGTCTTCGATACTCTGATCCCGAGAAATATCAGACTTGCAGAAGCACCAAGTTACGGTATGCCGATCTGCATGTATGATCCGAAATCATCCGGAGCAGAGAGTTACAGAAGTCTTGCTAAAGAGATAATCAACAATAATTAGACTGATAGATAGAAAGGGTATGAATTATGGCAGCAAAAAAGGGGTTAGGAAAAGGACTTGATACATTAATTCCCAGTAATGTTCTTGATTCTGCAGATAACAAGCAGAAAGCCGGAAAAGCTCAGACACCGGATTCTGTTGTAGATATCAACAAGGTTGAGCCAAACAGGGATCAGCCGAGAAAGAATTTTGATGAAGATGCGCTTGAAGAATTAGCAGATTCCATCAGACAGGTCGGCCTGATCCAGCCGATAGTCGTTCAGGACAGAAAAGGATATTATGAGATAATAGCAGGTGAGAGAAGATGGAGAGCCTGCAAGAAAGCGGGACTTAAAGAGATTCCCGTTATCATCAGAAACTTCACTGAGCAGGAGATCGTTGAGATCTCGATCATAGAGAATATTCAGAGAGAAGATCTTAATCCTATAGAAGAAGCCATGGCTTACAAAAGGCTTCTTGAGGAATTCAATCTTAAGCAGGATGAGGTTGCTGAAAAAGTTTCAAAAAACAGGACAACCATCACCAATTCACTCAGACTGTTAAAGCTTACCGATGATGTTCAGCAGATGATCGTAGACGGCAAACTCTCTACCGGTCACGCAAGAGCTATCATTTCCATAGAAGATCCTGCCAAGCAGCTTGAGATAGCTGAGAAGATCTTCGATGAAAAGATGAGTGTCCGCGAGGTTGAGAAGTATATAAAGAGTCTCGATAAACCGGCAAAACCCAAGAAAAAAGTAAATGAGTCTCTTCAGGTAGTGTATGACAATATAGAAGAACAACTCAAGCTTATGCTTGGAACAAAGGTTTCCATCCTGTCTAAAGGAACAGAAGGATCGGGCAAGCTTGAAATAGAATTCTATAATCATGATGACCTGGAAAGAATAGTTGAAATTATAAAGAGATAAAAAGATATGACCAGTGATGTTTTAACAAGAATGGGCCTTGGAATAGATATAGGATATCTTATTATAGCCATGTTCGTTCTTATAATAGTTTTGATAGTGCTTCTGACGATATTCATTATCAGAGAGGTTAAGCTTCAGAAGAAATACAACATCTTCATGAAGGGAAGCAGTGCTGAAAGTTTGGAAGATGCGATCGCCAAGCTGTTTGAAGACAATAACAAGATAAAAAAGGTTGTTAACGCAAACAGAGGCGACATCAGACAGATATACAGAGTTCTTACAAGAACATTCCAGAAGATCGGCATAGTAAAGTATGATGCCTATCAGCAGATGGGCGGACTCTTAAGTTTTTCTCTGGCGATGTTGGATGAGGAAAACAACGGATTTATTCTTAATTCTGTACATACTTCCGACGGATGTTATACTTATACCAAGGAGATCCATGAAGGAAAATGCGAACTTGAGCTTGGTAATGAGGAAAGACTTGCACTAGAGAAAGCGATCGGATCAGAGGAGCTTTAATAGTTTATGAGATTAGTTAAGGTAGACCAGTTAACAGGTAGTGAGATCCTTGCCAGATCAATAACTACGAGTGATTACAAAGAGATACTTGCAGAGGGTACCTTACTTAAACTCGCCTATATACCGAGACTTGAAGAGATCGGAATAAAAGAGGTATTTGTCAAGGACAATGAACTTGATGCTCAGACCAGGCTGATCTTAAGAGAGGAAGTAAACAAGAAGTGTAAAGATAAGGTAAAAGAGATCATATCCAAGCATATGTATAACAAAAGTCAGGATATGACGGAGATTGCTGAGGCGGCTGACAGGATCATAACGAATGTCATAAGTGATGACAACGTTACCCAGCAGATCTATGATATTAAAGAAAGAAGCGCCGATCTTTACGAACACAGTATAAGCACATGTACGATAGCAACACTTGTTGCCATCAAAATGAATATCACTGATGATCTGAAACATGATCTCGGTATAGGATGTCTTCTTCATGATCTGGGACTCAGATATATGACGATAGATTATATCGACAAGGATATGACACAGGTAGATCCTTTTGTCATGGAGGAATATAAAAAACATCCCATATATGGATACAGTGCCATAAAGCATGAAAAATGGCTTCAAAAAGCAAGCAAAGAGATAATTCTCATGCATCATGAGACCATAGACGGGCAGGGATATCCGATACATACACCGGAACTTTCGATAACAACAAGGATAGCCGCAGCATGCGATTTCTTTGATGAATCAATATGCGGCATAGGACATGAAAGAAAGAGAGTTCACGAGGCTGTTGAATATCTGAAAGCATATAAAGGCATAAAGTATGACAGTGAAGTCGTTGATACACTTCTTGATTTCATAGCAGTATATCCTTCAGGAAACAAGGTGCTGATAAATACCGGCGAAATGGCGGTTGTGATCAGACAGAACAAAGGATTCCCCGAAAGACCGGTTCTTCAGCTTATCGCTGACAGAAACGGAAAAGTCATAGAAGGTGTTTTAGTTAGGGATCTTTTAGAATATACGAATATATTTATAGAACAAGTAATAGATTAAAGAGGTGCACAGATGATTGACATTAAGTTCCTAAGAGAAAATCCGGATGCGGTAAAGGAAAACATCAAAAAGAAATTTCAGGACAGCAAGCTTCCTATGGTTGATGAGGTTATCGAACTTGACAAGCAGTCAAGAGCAGCAAAAGCTGAAGCAGATGATCTGAGAAATCAGAGAAACAAGATCTCAAAGGAAATAGGGGCTCTTATGGCTCAGGGAAAGAAGGAAGAGGCAGAGGCTGTAAAGAAGAAAGTGGCAGAACTTGCTCAAAGACTTGCAGAGCTTGAACCTATGGAAGAGGAACTCCAGGAAAAGATCACAAAGATCATGATGGTGATCCCCAATATCATTGATCCCTCTGTTCCGATAGGAAAGGATGATACATGCAATGTAGAGATCGAAAAATTCGGAGAGCCTGTGGTTCCCGATTTTGAGATTCCTTATCATACAGAAATAATGGAAAGCTTTAACGGACTGGATCTTGATGCAGCAAGAAGAGTAGCCGGAAACGGTTTTTATTATCTGATGGGCGATATCGCAAGACTTCATTCTGCGGTTATCGCATATGCAAGAGATTTCATGATAAACAGAGGCTTTACATACTGTGTTCCGCCGTTTATGATAAGAAGCAATGTCGTAACCGGTGTTATGAGTTTTGCCGAGATGGAAGCAATGATGTACAAGATCGAGGGAGAAGATCTCTATCTTATCGGTACCAGTGAACACAGCATGATCGGTAAATTTATTGATCAGATAATTCCAGAGGCTCAGCTTCCTCTTACACTTACCAGCTATTCACCATGCTTCAGAAAAGAAAAAGGAGCACATGGCCTTGAAGAGCGTGGAGTTTACAGGATCCATCAGTTTGAAAAACAGGAAATGGTAGTAATCTGCAAGCCCGAGGAATCAAAGATCTGGTACGATAAGCTGTGGCAGAATACGGTAGATCTGTTCCGTTCACTTGATATTCCTGTAAGAACGCTTGAGTGCTGTTCAGGAGATCTTGCCGATCTTAAGGTTAAGTCTTGCGACGTTGAGGCATGGAGTCCCAGACAGAAAAAGTATTTTGAAGTAGGAAGCTGTTCTAATCTGGGTGATGCTCAGGCAAGAAGACTCAAGATAAGAATTACTGGCGAGGACGGCAGCAAATATCTTGCACATACACTTAACAATACGGTTGTTGCTCCTCCGCGTATGCTCATTGCATTTCTGGAAAACAATCTTCAGGCTGACGGATCTGTTAAGATCCCTGAGGTATTGCAGCCTTATATGGGCGGTCAGAAGCTCATTACCAAAAAGCAGTAATTGAAAGAGGTGAATCTTTTGCATAAGTATCTTGCAGCAATAGGATTCTCACAAATAAATAACAGAAAAGACTTTAACAAGCTTGTTGAACTGTGTGTCAGAGAGTCAACAGAGAGAGCTTATACATCCAACGGAGATGACACCATGCTGGCCATTCTCAGCAAGGAATTTGCTCCCGGACTCGGACTTACGGTATGCGGTGAATACGATGAGAATAATACTTTTACCTATGAGTATTCTTATCCATTCCTAAAAGGAAGCGGCATAACGACAAGCGAGGATATTTCCATAGAAAGACATGCCGACAAGGAAAGCTATGCCGGAGTATGCGATGATATAAACATTGGAATAACCCTTATCTTCTATCTTCAAAACATGATTCCGTATCTCAGGGCAAAGAATTCCGACAATCTGCCCGTAAAAGGCACAACTTTGACTTTGTCAGCACTCTCAATTTGTGGTAATATAATGATGCCCATTATGAAGAGTCCAAGAGTAAGAGAAAGGGCAGACAAGAAAAAGATAAGCCGCAACCGTTTGATGCAGGCAGCAAGAAACGGTGATGAAGACGCGATCGAAAGCCTGACTCTGGACGATATGGATATGTATTCCACCATTACAAAGAGGATCCAGCGTGAGGATATATATACCATAGTGGATACGTATTTCATGCCGTACGGTGTTGAATGTGATCAGTATTCAATCCTCGGAGAGATCCTTGAATGTGAAAAACTGGTCAATTCAGTTACAAATGAGCAGATCTACAGAATGAAGCTGACATGCAACGAACTTGTCTTCGATCTTTGCATCAATGAAAAGGATCTTTACGGTGAACCGGCAGTCGGCAGACGTTTTAAAGGTATAATATGGTTACAGGGATATATCAATTATCCTTCGTAATAGATCAGTCTCCGTAGCTCAGCAGGATAGAGCGTCCGCCTCCTAAGCGGAAGGTCGGGTGTTCGAATCACCTCGGGGACGTAAAAGGAGTCTGAAAAGACTCCTTTTATATTTTTGCGTAAATACGCAATTTTTCGGTTTTTGAAATCAAAATGACTGAAATTTGTTATGGTTATCAAGTAGAGAATGGGAATATTTAGGTAAATGCACATGAATCAGGAAACGAAGGAAAAAATCAATAGATTAAGGATATTTGACGGAACGATACTTAAACTGATAGCAATGATAAGCATGGTTTTTGACCATGTCGGAGATATGTTCTGTCCCGAGATTTTATGGCCTAGGATGGTAGGAATGCTTGCAATGCCAATTTTTTCTTTTTGCATAGCCGAAGGTTATCTTCATACAAGAGATAAAAACAGATATTTGCTTCGAATGGGAGTATTTGCCGTTATCAGTGAGATCCCGTTTGATCTGGCTTTTAGCGGGAAGATCGATATCGGACATCAGAATATCATGCTTACATTCTTTTTATCTATTCTCGGACTCAAGTTCTTTGATATGATCCGCGCAGAGAAAGATCATGAATCAAACAAATACAAAAGATCAAGGATTGTTATAGGATGTTTGGAAATAATCTGTATGTCTGTTATCGCCCTGATAGTAAAAGCGGATTATACTGTCTTTGCTATAATAGCCGTATTTCTGTTCTATGTCCTGTCAGATGCTAACCATATCATAAGAACAGGTGTTGGTACGGCCTTTCTTGCTCTGACAAGGACTATGGGCTACTATTGTACTACCGGACTTAGTTTCATACCGCTTATTCTGTATAACGGTAAGAAGGGAAAAGGCCTAAAATGGCTTTTTTATATATTCTATCCTGGACATTTGCTGGTACTGTATGTAATAAAAAGATATTTTATATAAAAATGACCGTCAACGGAGAATGACTATGAGATTACGCGCCTTTAACATGGATAAAGATCTTGAAGACATGAAAAACTGGATAACTGATGAAAGATCACATGCTTTGTGGTGTGCAAACATTATCAGATATCCTTTAGACAGAGATCATCTTGCCGAAGGATTAAAAGAAGCAGAAAAAAGATTTGGAGACAGACCTTTTGTTGCTGTTGATGAAGAAGATAAGGCAGAAGGCTTTTTTAGTTATTCATACAATAATGAAACCAAAGAAGCCATGTTAAAGTTTGTAGTTGTAGATCCAAAAGTGCGCGGAAAAGGCGTTGCACAAAACATGCTAAAGCTTGCAGCGCAATATGCTTTTAACGAAACTGGAGCAGATGCACTGCAATTAAATGTCTTTCCCGAGAATACTAGGGCAAAGAAGTGCTATGAAAAAGCAGGATTTAAAGAAAGAAACATTACTTATAACGCTTTCAGATTCAAAGATGAATCCTGGGGCAGATGCAACATGATCATGTACAGATGATCAGTAAATCATGGTGTTATCATAAGCTGCAATTATGATATACTTTAAAAGTATGAAGAAAACGGCAAAAACCATTTTTTCAATAGTTATATCACTCATAATTCTTGTCAGTGTCCTTCCTTTTAAGGCATATGCCGAAGAGGCTGATCTGGATGCTGTTATTGAGGAGCGTAAAAATATCCCTGTAGAGAGCAACATGATAACCGGATGGCCAGTCGGACCAAAGACCGGAGCTCAAAGTGCAATCTTGATAGATGCAAATACGGGGATTGTACTTTATTCGAAAAACATTCACGAAAAACTCTATCCCGCAAGTATAACTAAGATCTTAACCGCACTGATAGCCTATGAAAACTGTGATATGAATGATATGGTCACTTTTTCATATAATGCGGTTTCATCCATAGACTGGAGATATGATGCAAACATGGGTATCAATGCCGGAGACAGCATTCCCATGGAACAGGCGCTCTACGGAATGCTGGTTGGATCGGCCAATGAAGCAGCTTATGCCATAGCCGAGCATGTTTCGGGAAATATCGAGGATTTCGCAGTCCTTATGAATACAAAAGCCAGAGAACTGGGCTGTACCGATTCTCATTTTGTCACACCAAACGGTATCCATGATGAGGATCATTATACATCCGCTCATGATATGGCTCTTATCGCTAAAGCCTTTTTTGCAAACGATTTTCTTGCAAATATATCAAGAACACCATCATATCAGGTACCTCAAACATCCACGCAGCCAAACGATAACATGATAGTCTATGCAAAGAGCAAGCTTTTTCCGGGAAAGGAATATGCTCTCGAGGGACTGGTCGGAACAAAGACAGGCTATACCGATTCAGCAAGACAGACTCTTGTTACATGTGCGGAAAATGATTCCTTAAGACTTATATGTGTGGTAATGAAGGAAGAAGCACCCGGTCAGTATACAGATACGATAGATCTTTTCAATTATGGATTCAGCAATTTTAATTGCTATATGGTAGCTGACAAGGATTCGAGATATACGATATCCACATCCAATCTTTTTGATACGCAAAAGGATATATTCGGAAGCAGCAAGCCTATACTGGATATCAATTCTCAGGACTACATCATACTTCCTGTCGGCGTAGAACCTGAGCAGACCGAGTCTGAGATAAGCTATGACGATCTTAAAGACAATGAGATCGCTCGCATAAACTATTATTATTCCGGTACTTTTGTCGGAAGTGCTTCAGTTATGCCCATCGCCAGACTGAAAAATACGCACGGATTCGAAGACAGCAGCCTGGATGATACGGAAAACAAACAGGATGAGGATGACGGATATATTTTTGTTGATATCACCTGGATACTTGTACGTGTTTTAGGTATCAGTGCTCTACTGACACTTTTCTTTATCCTTGTTTCACTGTTTAAGGGAAGGCATAAGAGAAAAAAGACTAACACGAACAAGAAGTTTAACTATAAGAATAAAAACCTTAAATGGAAGCATTTTAAATAAATGCTTCTGTTAATAATGTACAAAATCTGATAAAATCATTGTTATGAACTACATTATCTTTGATCTTGAATGGAATCAGGGGGTAAACCGCGGCGAAAAACGCGATAAGAAAATGCCTCTTGAGATCGTGGAGATCGGAGCAGTCAAGCTCAACGAAGACAGAGAGATGATAAGCGAGTTTTCTGAACTCATCAAACCTCAGATCTACCACGAGATGCACAATATAACACGGAAGATCATCCACATTCAGATGGAAGAGCTCGAAAAGGGAAAGCCTTTTGAAGAGGTAATGCCTGCTTTCCTTGAATGGTGCGGAGAGGATTCCTTATTCTGTACCTGGGGAGGACTGGATCTTTTGGAGCTGCAGCGCAACATGACCTACTACGGCATGAAGCCTCTTTCTGACAGACCGATCAAGTTTTATGATATTCAGAAGCTGTTCAGTCTGGCTTATGAGGACGGAAAGAGCAGAAGAACCCTGGAGTATGCTATAGACCTTCTTGATATAAAGAAGGATATACCTTTCCACAGAGCTTTTTCTGATGCTTATTATACTGCCAAGGTATTTGACAAGATAGAAGATCCCGATGTACTGGAAAGATTTTCATTTGACATATATACTCCGCCGGATTCCAGGGACAAGGAGATAGAGATAGTCTTTTCAGACTATGCAAAGTTTATAACTCAGACATTTGATGAGAAGAAAAATCTTTTAGACAGCAGATATATAAACCAGCCGCTTTGCTATCTTTGCAAAAAGCGACTTGCAAGACGCACAAAGTGGTTTTCACCTAACGGAAAACATTACTATTCCGTGGGATACTGCTTCCGTCACGGCTATATGAAGAGCAAGATCAGGATAAAAAAGGCCGAGAACGGAAAGACATTTGCGGTAATAACCCATAAGCTGATAAGCAAGGAAGACAAGAAGCTGCTTATCGAATGGCGTGATGAGATGATAAAGAAAAAGCATAATGCAATGAAACAACCTCAATAATGGGGTTGTTTTTTGTTACATTGATTCTTATAATTGTACGATTATCCCTATTGAATAATAAATTTCATTGTGCTACAATGCAAGCGTTATGAGGATAGAAAAACTGGTCAAAAACAGCATATTGTTACTATTAGTAATAACAGTGGTCATGCTTAGTGTGGAGCATTATTCTTCTCTTGCAAAGAGATGTGTACTTACTCATAAAGCTAGTGCCACGGGTGAGAATGTATGTGATCAGAAATTACCGTTTGAGTCATATGCTCTTTCTAGAGACAGTTCATATGGACTCATTAAAGAAGTCATAACAACTATCAGATCATATAACGGAACCGGGAATTCGCTTGAAGGTCGGTTCTGGTTCAATGCACTTATCTTAGCTATTATATACATGTGCCTTCTATTGAAGGGTTATAAGGCATGGACAGATGATACATGTATATATCAAACTAGTTTAAGAACAATTCATTATATTCACCTAAGAGACGGACAAAAGTAAATAGTATTCCTTTATTGACGATTGTAGTTTAGAAAAAAAGGATATTACTCCCATGTGAAGCCATGGGCTATTAAAGTACGTATAAAATAGGAGCATTATAATGAAAGAAGTATTAATATATCCCATTTTTGGAATTGTATGTATTCTGGGAGCTGGTTCAACAATAGGATTAATAACGGTGATGATTGCAACAATTGCTAAGAAAATATATAGAAAGTTTGTTTATAAGACTTCCTTTTTTGACTGAGAATAAAAATACAATTAAAGGAGGTCATAAGTATGAATGTTTTCTTTTTAATTATGTGTTGTATATTCACAGCAGCAGCAATCTGGGTATTGTGGAATGAATGATAGTGATCTTAAACTTTAAATAATCTTCAAAAAGGTGTAAAATATAGGCGATTTTGATAATGATAAGATAGGGAAATAATGGGACTTTGCAATGAGACTTAAACATGTCAAGGGAGCTGAAGAATATATCGCCGGCAGTGATCAGGTAGTACAGGACTATAAAGATCATAAAGGCAAATGGAATGAGTTTTTTGGAAATTCAAACCGTATACATATCGAGATAGGCATGGGAAAAGGTCAGTTTTTGATGGAGATGGCCGCCACTCATCCCGATATCAACTATATAGGAATAGAAAGATACTCAAGCGTTCTTATCAGGGCCGTTCAGAAGAAAGAGGAAATGGACCTTAAGAATCTGACTTTTATTCTTATGGATGCAACTGAGATATGCGAGGTTTTTGGCGAACAGGAAGTAGACAGGATATATCTGAATTTCTCTGATCCTTGGCCCAAGGACAGACATGCAAAGAGACGTCTTCCGTCAAGACAGTTTTTAGAGAGATTCTCTCATATCTTAAAGGATGACGGACAGATAGAATTCAAGACGGATAACAAGGGCCTGTTTGCTTTTGCGCTTGAAGAGATCGTTCCCGGAGGTTTTGAACTGATCGAAGTAACTCATGACCTTCATAACGATGAAAAGATGAATGAAGGCAATATAATGACCGAGTATGAAGCTAAGTTTTCGGCTCTCGGCAACCCGATCTGCAAATATATTATCAGGAAAGCAAAGAAATAATCATGTTTTTGGCACTTTTTGTACTATGGATTATCTTTAACGGCAATTTCACACTTGAGATAGCGCTTTTTGGCATTGTGATCGCTTCATTTGTGTATTTCTTTGCATGCAAATGCTTGGATTACTCATTTAAAAAGGATGTCCTTCTTGTTAAGAGGATAGGATATTTCCTTGAATATGTAGGCGTTCTTATAGTAGAGATCATAAAGGCAAATGTCGCCACCATAAAGTTGGTCGTATCGGACAGATATGATATCGATCCCGTACTTGTTACATTTGATGTGCATTTCAAATCCGAGATCGCCAGAGTCTTATTTGCTAATTCCATTACTCTGACCCCGGGGACCATCACAGCCGATGTTACGGGTGATACTTTTACGGTTCATGCACTCGATGAGTCATTCATAGAAGGTATAGATAAGGGAAAGATAGTTGATATTCTCCACAGAATGGAGGAAGTGAATGGATAAGTTTTTGATCGCAGTTGTTATGATCTTGAGCATTCTGCTGTTTTTGTGTCTGATCAGAGCAATAATAGGACCCAAGATCGCTGACAGAATAGTCAGCGTAAATATGATGGGTACCATTACGATAGTGATAATAGCTGTACTTACTGTACTTTTGGATGAAGGATATCTGGCTGATATCTGCATCATATATGCGATGATCAGCTTTCTTGCGGTCGTCGTTCTTACCATGATCTATATGGGTATATACAACAAGCGCAAAGAAGAAGGAGAGAAATAATATGGGTTTTCTTGTATTTATCAGATACTTTTTTGCGATAGCGCTTATAAGCAGCGGAATGATCCTGTTTATCATTGAGATATACGGAGTTTTCAGATTTTCATTTGTTTTGAACAGGATGCATGCGGCAGCCATCGGAGATACACTTGCTTTAACTCTGTGTCTTGGCGGACTTATGCTCCTTACGGGATTTTCATATACAACGGCAAAATTTCTGCTCGTTGTCTTTTTCCTGTGGATATCTTCTCCGGCAGCATCTCATCTGATAGCCAAATTTGAAGTAACGACAAACGAAAACGTGACAAAGCATTTAAGAAAAGAGGAGATCAAAGAATGAGCGCGATCACATATATTCTTATGTTTGCTCTGATAGCGTGTGCGATCTCGGTAAGCTTTTCAAGGAATCTGCTCAATTCCATACTCATTTACATGGGCTTCAGCCTGATCATGTCAGTAATCTGGATCATATTGGAATCTCCTGATCTTGCCATAACCGAGGCAGCGGTCGGAGCCGGTATAACCAGTTTGCTCTTCTTTATAACCCTAAAGAACATCCGTGCCATGAAAGGAGATGAAGAGAATGAGTAAACTCAGATTTTCCAAGAGAGACACAAAGGATTTCAGTCTAAAGGAATGGATGGACGGGACCGATGACCCGATGGTGACCGGAGATATCGGTATGAAGCCTCAGCGTATCAGGAAAGATGATTTCCAGACCGTCATGAAGCATATGCGTGACTATGAAGAGGTTGAGAGACATCTTTATGACAGTGACAAGAATATGGGTGTCAGGATATTCAACAAGCTCTACAAGATATCCAGCATCATTTTCACCATGCTCCTGATAGGTGTTCTGCTCTATGTTGTAAGCTATCTTCCTCCGGTGGGAAATGCTTCCAATCCTGATAATAATGTTGTTGCTCAAAGATATATAGAAAACGGTCTTGAAGAAACCGGAGCGGTAAATATCGTTTCGGGAATGATACTTACATACAGGGCATTTGATACATTCGGTGAAACAAATGTACTCTTCATTGCGACATGCTGTGTCATGATCATGCTGATGCTGGAAGAAAAGGCACTTAAGGAGCAGGAAGAGACAGAACAGAATCACAGGTTTGAGCCGCAGAACGATCAGATATTAAGATTTGCGGCAAGGGTTTTATGTCCTGTCATACTAGTATTTGGTATCTATATCATATTAAACGGTCATATATCACCCGGCGGAGGCTTTTCCGGCGGAGCGATCCTTGGTGCCGGCATGTGTCTGTATGCCAATGCCATGGGATTTTCAAGGATCGGAAAGTGGTTTAACGAAAACGTATATAAGATCGCAAAGATATCGGCATTATGCATGTATGGACTGATAGGATCATATTTCTACATAACCGGAGCCAACGGCATTGAAAATCATATCCCGCTTGGAATTCCCGGTCATATACTTAGCAGCGGCATCATCCTGCCCATAAATATCGCGGTAGGTATAGAGGTTGCCTGTACCATGTATGCATTTTATGCATTGTTCAGAAGAGGAGGCTTATAAGATGGGACCTAATCTGCTTGCCAATTACGGTGAAGCCGTATCCATGATTCTTTTCTGTATAGGCTTTGCGAACCTTCTTCTGCAGAAGAATCTTATAAAGAAGATCATCGGGTTAAATATCATGGACAGCGGAACATATCTCTTCCTGGCAGAAAAAGGATATATTGAAGGAAGAGTTGCTCCGATCATTGTTGACGGTGTACAGGATGTAAGTGCATATATCAATCCCATACCCAGCGGACTTGTGCTTACGGGTATCGTTGTCAGCGTTTCCGTAACAGCGCTTATGCTTTCGCTGACAGTAAGACTTTACAGAAGATATCATACTCTCAACCTGGATGAGATATCTATGAGACTTAAAAAGGAGGGACTGTGATGGATATAGTTTGCAACTTCCCTGCAGTCTCCATATTGTTATGTCTTTTCGGCGGTATCATCAGCTCGGGATTAAAGCAGATGGCTGCAAGGATCATCAATGCTGTTCTGATCCTTACCGTCATAGTACTCAGCGCGACAACCTTTGTTTATACACTGGCGACAGGCAGCTCGTTTGTCTATGTGATGGGAAGATTCCCGGCACCATGGGGAAATGAGATCAGGGCCGGAATGCTCGAGACCTTCATGGCTACATTTTTCGGCATTATCATGCTGCTTTCACTCCTTGGAGGTGAAAAGAAGCTGCATGATGAGGTTGAAGAAGACAAGATATTTCTCTACTATGTGTTAAATGATCTGCTCTTAAGCTCGCTTCTGGCACTGGTATATACAAATGATCTGTTCACGGCATATGTTTTCATTGAGATAAATACAATAGCTGCGTGCGGACTCATAATGATAAGACAGAACGGAAGGACCATAGAAGCGGCCGTAAGATACATGATCATGAGTCTTTTGGGATCAGGTATGATCCTGTTGAGCATATGTCTACTTTATGATATAACCGGTCATCTTCTGATGAGCAATATCAAGGAGACCATAGTATCCATATCTCACTACGATACATACTATATTCCACTGGCTGTGGCTATTGCACTTATCTGCGTAGGTCTTGCAATAAAGAGTGCACTGTATCCGTTCCATGCATGGCTTCCGGATGCATACGGCTATTCTACGGTAAGCTCAGCTGCAATACTTTCAAGCCTTGTATCAAAGGGATATATCTTTTTACTGATAAAGATATTCTATCGTGTTATAGGGATTGAGATCATAAGGGACAGCAAGATTATCAATATCCTGTTCATATTCGGACTTGCGGGAATGATCTTCGGTTCTCTGTCAGCCATGAAGGAAGGCGATATCAGACGTATGATCGCTTTTTCATCGGTTGCGCAGATCGGATATATCTATATGGGTTTTGGTCTGGGAACTCAGGTAGGCATGATAGCCAGCATTTTCCATATACTTACTCATGCCGCAACAAAATCGCTGCTCTTTATATCTGCTATAGGTCTTACGGAAGTTTCCGGGGGCAGCAGGCACTTTAATGAAGCAACGGGCAGCGGCTACAGAAACAAGATAGCCGGTATCGGATTTACTGTAGGATCGTTATCGATGGTCGGTCTCCCGGCGTTTGCAGGCTTCATTTCCAAGATCCTGTTTGCCCAGGCTGCATTGAAGAATTCCCACAAAATGCTTCCGGTACTGATAGTACTGGGGATCAGTACCATATTAAACGCTATATATTTCCTTAAGACCGTAATCCGTATATATACACCGGTTGAAACATCATTATATAAGCCTCTGACCATAAAGAAACAGAAGCTGTACAGTTTTGTAATAGCTATGTTCATCATGATCAATTTCTTCTTGGGACTGATGAGTACAAGGGTTATCGACTGGATAACCATGGGTCTTGAGATGTTTTCTTAAAAAATATTTAGGAGTTTTTACATGGAAGGCAGAGCATATGTCCTTTTCAATTTAACAGACAGACTTCCAATAATGTTCAGATGTGACTCTATATCTGTGATCTTTGCCTCTATTACGCTGATCATTTGGGTATTGTGCGCATATTATTCCATCGGATATTTCAAGAAGGAAAAGAAGACGATACGATATGGTTTCTTTTATCTGATGACGCTGATCGTTTTGCTGTGCCTTGATATGGCCGCAAATCTGGTAACGTTTTACATGTTTTATGAGCTGATGACTATCATGTCAGTCCCTCTCGTATTTCATGACGGAACAAAAGAGGCAATAACGGCATCACTTAAGTATCTGTTCTATTCACTGTGCGGCGCATATATGGTCCTGTTCGGTATATATTTTGTATACTGCAATGCAAAGACGATAGAGTTTTGTGCTGCAGGAGTACTGGAAGGGAATATTACACCTGAAAACCGGACAATACTGCTTCTTGCGATCTTTCTTATGATCCTTGGCTTTTCCGTTAAGGGCGGCATGCTCCCGATGCATTCTTGGCTTACCAGTGCTCATCCGGTTGCACCCGCTCCCGCAAGCGCGTTTCTTTCGGGAATCATTGTCAAGAGCGGAATCCTGGGAATAATCAGGACGGTATACTATATAGCCGGTCCCAACATTATCCGCAGCACCTATGTGCAGTATGCCATACTTGGACTCAGCATCATCACTGTATTTACAGGTTCGATGTTAGCTTACAGAGACAGACTCTTAAAGAGGAGACTGGCTTATTCAACTGTCAGCCAGGCATCATATATAATCTTCGGACTCTTAGTCATGCATCCGCTTGCCTTTGTAGGCGCGATATGTCACGTAGTCTTTCATGCGATCATCAAGTGCGGACTGTTTTTGTATTCCGGCATCGTGATACATGAAACAGGAAAGAAATATACGGATGAACTGATAGGTATGGGAAAAAGGATGCCGCTTGTTTTATGGAGCTTTACAGTTTTAAGCCTTTCGCTGATAGGTATTCCGCCTGCAGCGGGCTTTATAAGCAAATGGAATCTGTGCATCGGTGCATTAAATGAAGATATTGGAGCATATTCGTATCTGGGACCTGCAGTTTTACTGATAAGTGCTTTACTTACGGCAGGATATCTGCTGCCTATAACAATAAAAGGATTTCTGCCTGGAAAGGATTATGACGGCGAGAAGGAAAAGATAAAAGTTAATCCATGGATGAGCATACCTCTTGTTATTCTGGCTATCTTAAGTATAGTTTTAGGTCTGTTCCCGTCGGTTCTGACACAGTATCTTAAGCAGCTTGCGCTTACGCTGATGTAGAAGGAAGAAAAAATGGCAAAGTATTTACCGGGCATAGTAGTTTTACTGCCCATCATAGGCGGTCTGATAATACCGCTTATAAAGGATAATCACAGAAAAATAAGGTGTTTTTATATAGAGAGCCTAGTATTAGTCAACACGATACTTGTCTTTATGGCTTTGATGAATAATACGGGTGAGGCACTCGAAATCATCAGATTCACCGGTGATCTGTCGATCTCTTTCAGGATCGACGGAGTTTCTGTTGTCTTTGCGGCACTCATTGCCTTTCTGTGGCCTCTTGCCACACTGTATTCATTTGAATATATGACAAAGGAAAAGCATGAGGGGATATTCTTCATGTTCTATACAATGACATACGGAGTAACGCTCGGGATAGCAATGGCAGAGGACTTTATCACGATGTACTGCTTCTATGAGATGTTAACTTTAGTAACCGTGCCCTTAGTCATTCATACTCTTACCAGGGAGGCTATACTTGCTGCTCGAAAGTATCTGTACTATTCACTGGGCGGTGCTGCTTTTGCATTTATAGGTATGATATTCATCATAACCTACAGCACGACCAACAGATTTACATACGGCGGAGTACTTGATATGGCAAAGGTCGGAGAAAAGTCATCGATCCTTCTGCTCATATATGTGCTCACATTTATGGGATTTTCCGTTAAAGCGGCAATGTTTCCCTTCTGCGGATGGCTTCCTCAGGCCGGTGTCGCACCTACGCCTGTTACGGCTCTTTTGCATGCCGTCGCAGTCGTTAAGTCGGGAGCATTTGCTATAATCAGGATCACATATTTCAGCTTCGGTGCTGATTTTGTACGCGGGACCTGGGCTCAGACTGTTGTCATGAGCTTTACGATATTTACTATAGTCTATGGCTGCAGCAAAGCTCTTAAGGAGACTCATCTTAAGAGAAGGCTGGCATATTCGACGATAAGCAATCTTTCCTATATACTGTTCGGTGCAGCTTTAATGACTCCTCTGGGGCTTGTCGGTGCACTTTCTCATCTTGTGTTCCATGCCATGATGAAGATAAGTTCGTTCTTCTGTGCCGGTGCGATCATGCATCAGACAGAAAAGCACTATATCCATGAACTTGACGGCCTGGGCAGAAAAATGCCGGTTACATTTTGTATATTTACCGTATCTTCGCTTGCTCTTATGGGTGTACCGGGACTTGCGGGCTTTATAAGCAAATGGAATCTTGCGACTGCAGCGGTTGAAAGCGGGACAAGGTTAGCATACATAGGTATCGGTGCGCTCCTCATATCAGCACTGCTTACAGCCATATATATGATGAGCATAGTTATGAGAGCATTTGAACCAGGAAATGATTTTGATGACGAACGCATCAAGGAGTACAGGGATCCGAATATCCTAATGCTGCTGCCTCTTGTGATATTTACGATTATGATAGTTGTGTTTGGTCTTCACAGCCAGCCGTTTGTTGATTATTTCATGCAGATAGCAGGTCTGTAAGGGGAATTATATATGAACACATATGATTTTATAATTTCAAATATTTGCGATTTCGGCCTGAGTTTCAGATTAGACGGCTTCAGGCTTCTTTATGTATGCATCACTACATTCATGTGGCTGATGAGCATGTCTTTTTCGCATGAATATATGGCACATTACAGCAATAAGTTAAGATACTATGTCTTTTCTGTGCTTACCTATGTGGCAACAGCAGGTGTATTCTTGTCGGCAGATCTGATAACGACATTTGTTTTCTTTGAGATCATGTCCTTCACCTCTTATGTCTGGGTTGTTCAGGATGAGAGAAAAGAATCGTTAAGAGCAGGCGAGACTTATCTTGCCATAGCAGTCATGGGTGGTCTTGTCATGCTGATGGGGCTTTTGATGCTCTATAACATGACAGGTACATTAAAGATTGATCTTCTTCATGATGCTATAAAGCCGTATCTTAACACAAAAGAGCTGTATATTACAGGATGCCTCATCCTTTTCGGATTCGGTGCAAAAGCCGGTGCGTTCCCGCTTCATATCTGGCTGCCGAAAGCTCATCCGGTCGCTCCTGCACCTGCAAGTGCTCTGCTTTCCGGTGTGCTTACCAAGGCCGGTATATACGGCATACTGATCATCAGCTGTGAGATATTTGCAGATGATGCAAAATGGGGAACTCTCATACTGATCATCGGTGTGATAACGATGTTTCTTGGTGCTCTTCTTGCACTTTTCTCTGTGGATCTTAAAAGAACTCTTGCATGTTCTTCTGTATCCCAGATCGGATTTATCTTAGTCGGAATAGGAATGTCGGATCTTCTTGTAAAGGAAAACATGCTCGCTGCAAGAGGAACTCTGCTGCATATGGTAAATCACAGCATGATCAAGCTGTGCCTGTTCATGGCAGCAGGTGTTGTTTACATGAATCTGCATGCTCTGGACTTAAATGATATAAGAGGTTTTGGACGAAAGAAGCCTCTTCTTAATGCAATCTTTCTGATGGGAGCACTCGGCATAGGAGGCATCCCGCTATGGAACGGATATATCAGCAAGACTCTGCTTCATGAAGCGATCGTCGAGTATACACATGCATTAAGTGAAGGGCATATCAGAGTCTTCATGTTTTCTGTTGGTGCAATGAAGGTAATAGAATGGATAGTTATCATAAGCGGCGGTCTTACGGTGTGCTACATGACCAAGCTCTATGTAGCCATTTTTGTGGAAAAGAATGCTTCAGACAATAAACAGAAAGAGTTTGATGAGAATACAAAATATATGAATCCGCTATCAAAAACGGCACTGACACTGAGTGCTGTATATATGCCTCTTTCTGGTATGCTGCCTTATATTATTACTGATAGAATTGCTGATCTTGGCGAAGGCTTTATGAAAGTCAGTGAATTCGGCGCTAGAGTTCACTACTTTTCTATGACTAACATTCTGGGTGCTCTGTATTCCATTGTGATCGGTGCACTGCTTTATCTTACAGTTGTTAAGAAGCTTCTTATGAAGGACAATGCATATATAGACAGATGGCCCAAGTATCTGGATCTTGAGGATCTTATATACAGGCCACTGCTTTTAACAGTAATACCCAGTGTCTGTGTGTTTATTTGCAGACTTATCGACAGACTCATGGATTATGTGGTCCTGGTTTTAAGAAAAACTGTTTACAAAGATGCAAAACTTCCGATCGAACCGACCGAGGGAGATGAACTTACTCATTATTTCGGTACCATAGCCGATGATTCCATACGCATGCTAAATGAAAGACTGTGGTCTTATAATCCGAGAGAGCCTGAAGTTGAACATAAGCTGGCGCTGTTCAGGAAGTATTACAAGGAGAATTCTACGATAATAGGAAGATCGATGTCGTTTGGTCTGTTCCTTGCATGTGTAGGTCTTCTGCTTGTATTGGCGTACATGCTTTTATTCTGATAAAATGATGTTATGACACTTGAAAGTATTGTAAAACTTCAAAAAGAATATTCGATGATCGGTATCCCAAAAGATATCCATTACAGGAAGGAGGCTCTTGAGAGGCTCCTTGAATCTATTGAGGATAACGAGCCTGCCATATATGATGCATTAAGACTTGATCTTAACAAAAGCGAGATGGAAGCCAATGTCATGGAGGTTTCCCAGGTTAAGTTGGAGATACGCTATGCGATAAATCATCTCGAGCAATGGTCAAGACCCAAAAGAGTAAGGACTCCTATCAGTCTGTTTCCAGCAAAAAGCTATGTATACAAGGAGCCATTCGGTGTGAGTCTTATTATCGCACCCTGGAATTATCCTGTTAATCTGAGTCTTATACCTTTAGTCGGAGCAATAGCTGCCGGAAACTGCGCGATAGTCAAGTGCTCTAAGAAATGTCTGAATACATCCAGAGTGATCGTCAGCATCATAAACAGTACTTTTGATAAGAGGTATGTCTATGCCATTGAAGAAGCTCTTTCATATGATGAGATCCTTGCTCAGGATTATGATCATATCTTCTTTACCGGCAGTGAGAGAGTCGGAAAGACAGTAATGAGATCCGCATCATCAAGACTTATACCTGTAACACTTGAGCTGGGCGGCAAATGTCCTTGTATAATCGGACCTGATGCGGATATAGATATGGCTGCAAAGAAGATCATGTGGGGCAAGATAATAAATGCCGGCCAGACATGCGTGGCCCCCGATTACGTTGTTCTGCCCTCTGAATGCAAGGAAGAATTTCTTGTTAAGGCAAGAGAGCATTCAAATGAGATGGTAAGGGATCCGTTCAATAATGAGAATTATCCGAAGATCATCAATCTCCATCACTTTATGAGACTCACTAAATACATAATGGGAGAGGAAGATCTCTACGGCGGCAGATACGATGACAAACAGCTAAAGATCGAGCCGACGCTCTTTCCGAATGCGACATTTGACAGTGAGATCATGAAAGAGGAGATATTCGGACCGCTCCTTCCTATCATATCCTATACAGATGTGGATGACGTAATAGATACTATAAAGAGACGTCCCAAACCGCTTGCCTGTTATATATTCTCGTCTGACAGAGAGTTTGTCGATCTGACCGTTGAGAGAATGGCTTACGGCAGCTGCTGTGTGAATGACTGTATCGTTCAGTTAGGCAATCCCCGTCTTCCTTTCGGTGGAGTCGGAGCCAGCGGTATAGGAAAGTATCACGGACAGGCATCATTTGAAACGTTTTCAAATACAAAGAGCGTTTTAATGAATCGTTCGGGCAGGGATTTTGAGATGAAATATCCGCCCTTTACAGATGATAAATATGCAAGGATAAGGAAATTTTTAAAATAAAACTTACGAAGGAGCCGGATTTCTGATAAAATATATAATACAGCGTTAATTGTTTCAAAATTTTTAGAAAGGGAGCAGACATGTTTGAAGTTGGTGAATATGTGGTTTATGGTAACAAAGGTGTATGTAAAGTCAATAGTGTCGGACCGGTCGATATACCCGGCATACCAAAAGAGCGACAGTATTATACACTGTCACAGGTATACACCAGAGGAAGCACGATCTTTACTCCCGTTGACAATGATAAGGTAGTCCTTCGCAGAGTCCTGACAAGCAAAGAGGCAAAGGATCTGATCAATGATGCTGCTCATATGAACCCTGTCTGGATACAGAATGACAAGGAAAGAGAACAGAGATTTACAGAAATTTTGCGTTCTGCCGATACCAGGTCCTTGTTTGAGATGATAATCGCTCTTCATCACAGGAAGGAGAGACGTCTGGCAGCCGGTAAGAAAGCGACCAGTACGGATGAGAGATATTCGCATGCTGCAGAAGATATCCTCTTTGGAGAACTGGGAATATCGCTCGGAATTGCAAGAGACGAGGTCAAGGATTTTGTTATAAGAACATTTGAGGATGTAAGATAAAAAAGATGCCTTAGGCATCTTTTTTATTTGTCCACATCTTCCCACCAGTGTTCGTTGTATTTTTCTATATCATCAAAATCAACTCTTTCACCGATCTTAGGTGTAGCTTCCTTTATGTTGAGTCTTTCAGATTCTTTCAGTGATCTTATAACGGAATCATCCCAGTCATTGTAGCAGATACAGTACGCTGCCCAGTGAACAGGTATGAACCAGTCAGCACCGATCTCGCTTACCGCTTTTACGCTTTCTTCCGGGAAAAGATGGATGTTCGGCCATCCTTTTCCGTACTGGCCGCATTCCATAAGAGCAAGATCCACATCACCGAGCTTTTCATTGATCTCTTTGAAATTATCACAGTATCCGCCGTCACCCGAGTAATATACCGTATGATATCCGTCATTTAAATGAAAGCCGCACCACCAGGATGCGTTTCTCTTTAACGGGTTTCGTCCGGTGTAGTGTTTCGAAGGAGTAGCTGTTATCTTTAGTTCGTCTTTATTGTATTCATCATACCAGGACAGGGTCTTTATCCTGCTTTGATCTATCCCCCATCCCATAAGATAGCTTTCAAGTCCGAGCGGAACGACATATGTATCGACTTTGCTATCCAGCCTTTTTATGGTCTGATAATCAAGATGATCATAGTGGTCATGCGATATGAGAAGTATATCTATATCAGGGAAGTCTTCGGGTTCTATGGGAACCTGTGAAAAACGCTTAACCCCTGTAAAACCTACAGGTGATGAATATTTTGAAAAGACAGGATCGATAAGGATGTTTTTTTCACCCATCTGAACAAGTATTGAGGAATGTCCAAGCCATGTCACATATAGCTTGCCGTTCTCACCAGCAGGTACATTTTCTGACTTAATTACAGGGATAGTTCCCTTCGGCTTGAGTCTGTCGCTTTTTTCTTCCTTTTCGGGACTGAGAAGAGAAACATCGTTCTGATTGTGAAAAGTACCGTCATAGAAGTAAGGTGTGCGAGTTGCATACTCCTTTTGCATGGTCTTGCTTGGCAGCTTGCCAATAGACGGCCAGAAGCTCAAAAAAGCAAATATCAGACATATGAAAATGACAATAACTAAAACTGATATCATAATGATCTTCGCAATCTTTTTTAACATGTAACAAATATAACACATGACACGCAAGCGATTCTATATGTGATATAATAAAAAAGGTTAAATTTTCATAAACAGACAATACAGGAAAGGGGAAAAACATGGGTGTATTGGTAGAGTGCCGTAATCTCACCAAATGCTATCAGAATAACAGACCTGTTATAGATAACTTAAATCTGACCATAGAAAGCGGTCATATAATCGGGCTTTTAGGACCGAACGGAAGTGGCAAGACAACAATAATCAAGATGATAAACGGTCTGCTAAGACCCACAAGTGGCGAGGTTTTGATAGAAGGACAGACACCGAATCCTTCAACAAAAGCAATCATTTCATATCTTCCGGAACGTACTTATCTGGAAGCTCAAAAGACTGTAGCAGATATAATAGATTTCTTTACTGATTTCTACAGTGATTTCAGACCCGAGCGGGCAAAGGAAATGCTGAGTGCATTAAAGATAGATGAAAAAGCATTGTTAAAAACGCTTTCTAAGGGAACAAAGGAAAAGGTTCAGCTGATCTTAGTCATGAGCAGGGATGCAAAGCTCTATATTCTGGATGAGCCGATCGCCGGTGTGGATCCTGCGACCAGAGATTATATAATCCGTACGATAATAAACAATTATGACAAGGAGGCATCAGTCCTTATCTGCACACACCTTATATCTGATATAGAGGAAGTGCTTGATGATGTCATTTTCTTAAAAGACGGACAGGTTACTCTGCATTGTCCCGCAGCAGAAATTCGTGAAAAATACGGTGTGACTGTGGATAAGCATTTCAGGGAGGTGTTCGCATGTTAGGCAAGCTTTTTAAACATGAATGGAAAGATTCCTTCCTTTTTATGATAATCATGAACGGATCGATACTTCTTCTGTCCATACTGGGAGCGGTTTTTTTCGGTTCCATGGATGTTTCAGAGTTTGATTTTGAAAGACCGTTTCAGGGACTGATGTACGGAACTTACGTACTGGTATATGTAGTTGGTATATTCGTTCTGTTTATCGGTTCAACGATATACTTCTATGTGAGATTCTTTAGGAATATGTATACGGATCAGGGTTATCTCATGCATACCCTTCCAGTAACAGAGCACGAACTCATCCTTTCAAAGCTTTCTGTTGCTATGATATGGAAGATAATAAGTACGATTGTTGTGACGTTCGGACTTGAGGTCATTGCCTACAGCATTGCCAAGGAGAGTTTTCCTACTTTACGTGAAATAAAGAGAGCGATCCAAAGATTTGATATAGAACCGGGAAGAATAACTCTGATAATCATACTGTCGCTTTTATTTTCTCTGGGATATGCATTATATACATATCTTCTCGGATATGATTCGGTAAGTGTCGGACAGTTCGCAGTAAAAAACAAGGTTATTGCTTCTGTCGGAGCCTTTATAGGCATAAGGATGATTCTTAGATTTATTCGAAATCTTATAATGATAACTATAGGAAGCACGACCTTTAGCAGATTCTTTTTTCTATCAGTATCAAGAATAGACGATAAGGGATTTTTGTTAGCGGTTGCTATAAGCGATATACTGGTATATATAGCATGTGCAGCCTTGTATCTTATAACTCATATGATCATGAAAAACAGACTAAATCTTGAATAGAAAAAAAAAGAAGCGCTTCATAAGCGCTTCTTTTTTGAGGGATCATCCCTCAATAGCTATGTATTTGTTTGCTTCCACCTTTTTGGGATCTTTCTTTGGAATATCCAATGTAAGAATACCATGCTTGAAGCTTGCCTTGATATCTTCCTGTGTAAGTGCATCACCGACATAGAAGCTTCTCTGGCAGGATCCGCTGTATCTTTCCTGACGGATGTATTTGCCTTTCTTTGCCTCATCCTCGTTTTCGGCATCGTTCTTGTCAAGTCCCTTTGCGGCACTGATCAAAAGATAACCGTTATCGAGCTGTACTGTTACATCTTCTTTCTTGAAGCCAGGGAGATCGATCTCCATCTTATAGGCGTCGTCTGTTTCTCTGATATCTGTATTCATCACATTTTTGGCTCTGTGACCATACAGTTTCTTTTCCAAGTTCTTAAACTCTCTGTCATCAAACCACGGAAAGCTGTCCAGGCGGTCGATCAAATCAAAGTCATCGTGAAATAAGCTAGGTCTTAACATAAGTCATCCTTCCTTTCTTTACGTTGTATCGTTTCGATACACAACCTCTCAAATAACGTTAACAACTTTGAACCCGGAATGTTTGGGAGCTGATGATCAACTCCTTTTCTTTGTTCTGACTACGTTATAGCACCACAATTAGCACTCGTCAAGCGAGAGTGCTAATTGTTTATTCTTTCTTTATAGTTGTTTATAAATGGATAATTATTGATCTGCTGATGAGAATAACTGAATAAGATTTTCCATATCTGCTAACGATTTATAATCATATCTTTCGGCTGACTCCAACACCAGTACATTGGCAGCAAGTATATCATCCTTTGCTTCATGAAAGTGCTCTCTGTGTATAAATGTGCAGTGATCAAAGTCCTTCTTGATATAATTGACCATATAATTTCTGTATGAATCACCGACCATTACAAATCTTGTATCATTGCCGCAGTCTGCCTCGGTCTTATATATGCTTTCATTAAGTAAAACCGGTTCTTCGGTTTCCCATGTAGTATGTATCCAGTCCTTGTAATGAACGGTATATTCATAAAATGAAGGATAATCCGAAGCATTGAGTCCTCCCAGTATGATCAGATCACCTGATGCCGGGAGACTTTCTTTTGTTACTTCTAGGCTCATTATATCTGTCCGAGGCATGCCAAGGAGTCCGTACATGGCCTGAACGCCTATGAATGAACCGACGTAATTCCAATGACTGTCATATCTGTAATATGAATCGTAGTATTTGGTTATGTCTTTCAGTTCTGCTTTGGGAAAGGCTATCTTTGCAGAAGAATTCGCTTTAATGTGGTCAAACAGTCTCGGAACTCTCTTGTATGAGTCATATACTTCAAAGCTTGGCATGTATTCGGGATAAATAGTATCCTTTGAAGGAGCCCACAGAAACGCAAATTTTATGCCTCTTTCATCACAGAGAGCCGAAAGAGTGTTGAGCTTGTCAACATATATATTCATTTCTTCTTCGCTTAAGAGATTATCAGCCTGATAATAGGGTATGTTTCCCCATCCGTACAGAAACAGCCAGTCAAATCTTCCGATCGTGGTATCTCCGTGAACATTAGGAGCCAGATAGCTTGTATCAACAAGCTTGTCTGTCCAGTTATCAATCTTTTCTTCACCGCAGACTTTGCAGATATATTCGGTATATCCGAAACTGATATATGTTGGATCTACCTTAGAGCTTATCTGCCAGTCGTGGCCCAAAGCAGGTAGTTCTTCTGTGATCTCATCTCCCGTTACAGTATTTAACATGACTCTGTGACCGGGATTGAGACAATCGGGAAGTTCTTCTTCGGTAACCGTAAAAATCTCCTTATCTGGAACAGATTCTGCAACTTCCTCAGTCTTGTTTTCTTCGACGAATAAGGCTTTTATCTTTTCACTTTTAAACAGGGCTTTTTGACCGGCCTTGGCGACAGTCTCTACTGCCACTTTTTCACGTGTATCTTCGATGCCGTAAAGTTTTTTTAGGGCGATAGGTTTAAGATCATATTCATAAGGACTCTCGATCTTGGAATCGAAGGATTTTTTAAACGAGATCAGTATGCTTCTGAAAGGTGCTCTGTCGGCAAAATAGTTGGTAATGACTTGTCCGTTCAGAGCAAGATCAGATATGCTTTCAAGCTGCGTTTTTTCTCTCTTTTCACCAAGATCGTAATCAAGAGACTCATACAGGTTTTTGTCCGCAACAAATAAACCTGCCCAGACAACAGGAGGAATAAACAGCATTATTAAGAATACGGCGATATAAAGCTTTTTCATTGTATTCCTTTTAAAGCAGACTCCCTGCTATTAATTCTAGAACTGAAAGTACAGAAACGGATTATACGAACCCGCTATTATTTCAAATGTTGATAATATCAAAATAAGTATTGCAAGTATTCCGTTGATGTTTAGCTTTAAAGCAGTGTTTACTTTAGAGCTCGTTAAAACCGTTTTATAAACAGGAAAGGCTAGGATCCAGCCGGCTATAAAGGCTATGATCACACGCATTGAAAGATAAGAGAATAACGTGTATACCCCGTTACCTTTCGAGAACATCTCTCTTAAAATATCGATCGCCTGCGATATATCTGCGGATCTGAAAACAGCAAACCCTATGATCACCATAAAAAGAGTGTAGAGTCTTTTTAATATCTTAACGGGATTCTTATTAATCAAGTTACCGGTAAACAGTCTTTCAATTATGATCAGAAGCCCGTTAAAGAGTCCCCATATGACAAAAGTGAGTTTTGCTCCGTGCCATATACCGGTGAGTGCGAATACTACAAGAAGATTGAAAACGAGCCGCATAGATGAGCATCTGCTTCCCCCGAGAGGTATATACACATATTCCTTAAACCATCCCGAAAGAGATATATGCCATCTTCTCCAGAATTCCTGAATGGATTTTGAGGCATAAGGATGATCAAAGTTTTCCTTCAGATCGAATCCGAAGATCTTTGCTAGACCGATCGCCATATCCGAGTATCCAGAGAAATCAAAGTAAAGCTGAAGAATATAGCATGCTGCGCCAAACCAGGTAACAGTTGCACCCAGTCCTTCTGTCTTACCGTTCCATATGGCATCAACAGGACCTGCCAGTGCGTTTGCGATCAGGACCTTTTTACCAAGACCAAAGCAAAAACGGATCATGCCGTCAAAGAATCGATCTGTTGTTGAGTTTCTGTCCGTAAGCTGTTTCTCTATGTCGCTGTACCTGACAATGGGTCCTGCAACGAGCTGGGGAAACAGAGAAACATAGAGGGAAAATTTTATAAAATCCTTTTGAACGCTGGCGTTTTTTCTATATACATCCACAACATAGGATACTGACTGGAATATATAAAATGAAATGCCAAGAGGCAGGATGATATCTGTAAACGTATCGGCAAACTTGAAAAATGACAGAAGCGAGATATCGAGTATTATGGTGACAAAAAGAGCCGGTTTTATGCCTTTATCTAT
>JAGCXJ010000250.1 GCA_017961385.1 Lachnospiraceae bacterium | reverse complement strand
GTTCCGTCTCCTGCCTTTGTGACAGCCTGCTGCCCCGTGAGTGACTCGGGTGTTACGATAAAAAGCCCAGCAACCTTTTCTTCAAGAGTCATTTCGGCGATCATATTTGTAACCATCTCTTCTAAGAGCTCTTCGGGTGTCTGTTCAGGCTCCGGCTCGGGAGTAGGCTCCTCTTCGGGCTCTTCGATGATCTCGGGAGTCATCTCAACGACCGGCTTTTCTTCAACAATGACCGGTATCTCTTCAACTACAGCCTGAGGCGTGGTATCCTTATCCTTGCTTCCGATAGCAATGTAGCCGAAAACGCCTCCCAGGATAAGAAGTGCTATCACTACAAAAAAGACCGTAAATGCGACTATCCTGCTATGCTTTCTTCTTTTTTGCCTCTCTGCCCGCTTTTCCTGAGGTGTGAGCTTTCTTACAGGCTCGTTCTCCTTAGGCTTATCGCTTCCGTCTGAAGGGGGCTGTTCTGTATTCGTATTGCTCTCGCCACTATCCTGAGCTTTTGCGGCCAGAACATCGTCGGATTCTTCTATGATCTCAAGACCGTTCCACGACGATGTACGTTCCAAATCTGACATCTATAATACCTCTAAAACAAAATATCTCCAAAATTCACAAATTGTAGTATACCATATAATACCGAAATACAAAATATATAAATTCTTAAAGAAAGCTTAATTTCATTCAGACATAAACTAAGCGGGTACCAATCCTGATTTATATTGATACCCGCCTTTAAACTGATGAATCCAATGGACTATACCTCTCTTTCTATACTAGACTTCATCCTCTGCTATTCAGTTGTACCGACACATATTCGACGTATTCTACATTTGTACTCGTGTACTGTAACACCTGGACCCTACTGTCACATTTTTCAGGTCTCATCCGGCTGTCACCAATTTACGTCCCACTTGCTATGCCATTTATAATAATACACTTATCTTTCCGGTGGACTGTTCCTCCTTTGTTAGATTTGTGTTTGTTTTATTTATGTACTTATTATAACATGTATATTTGTTTTGTCAACACAATTTTAAAATATTTTTATTATTTTTATTATATTTCGAATTATGTAATCTTGCTTTTGCATATTTTATTGCATTTGTAGGTTTATTTCAGACAATTTGACAACTAAAAAAACGGAGCATGATCATTCATGCTCCGCGAGATCATCCAAGCTGTGCTGTTACAAAGATGTCGTATATAGCCTTTATCGCTACTTCAAAATCGCTGTTTGATACGCCGATGATGATGTTTAACTCGCTCGAACCCTGGTCGATCATCTTAACGTTTACATTAGCATGAGCAAGGGCCGAGAATATCCTTCCGGCTGTACCTCTCTGAGACTTCATGCCTCGGCCAACGACTGCGATAAGTGCAAGATCGGCTTCGATCTCTATCGTATCGGGATTTGTAAGACGATGTATTCCTGATACAACGCGCTGTTCCTTATCCATGAACTCGTCCTGATGAACAAATACGGTAAGAGTATCTATTCCCGAAGGCATATGCTCAAAGCTGATTCCGTTATCCTCGAAAACATTTAAGACTCTGCGGCCGAATCCGATCTCCGAGTTCATCTTGTCTTTTTCAACGGTTATAGAGCAGAAGCCCTTTTTGCCCGCAATACCTGTTATGGTATACTTTGACTTCTGGCATGTGCTCTCTACGATCCATGTGCCGTTATCTGTTGGCTTGTTGGTATTTCTTATATTTATCGGTATTCCTTCTATCCTGACAGGAAAGATCGCATCCTCATGGAGAACGCCGGCTCCCATGTAGGAAAGCTCTCTCAATTCCTTGTATGTGATCGTCTCGATTCCCTCGGGATTTTCTATTATACGGGGATCGGCAACCAGGAAACCGGATACGTCTGTCCAGTTTTCATATACATCAACTCGCGCTGCTCTTGCCACGATAGAGCCAGTTATGTCTGATCCGCCTCTTGAGAAGGTCTTTACCTTTGAATCGGGCATGCTTCCGTAAAAACCGGGAACAACGGCATTATCTAGCTTTGAGAGCTTTCTGCCTAACAGTTCATTTGTCTTTTCGGAATCAAAATCACCATTCTCGTCAAACTTGATAACCTCTGCCGCATCAACGAATGTATATCCGAGATACTTTGCCATGATCTTTCCGTTTAAGAACTCTCCGCGGCTTGCAGCATAGTCCCTGCCGGCCTTTGCCTTGAAGTTCTTCTCGATCTCTTCAAATTCGGGGTCGAGTGTCATATCAAGCTTTAATCCTGAAATGATCTCATTATATCTTTCCTTGATGGCTTTAAGCTCTGCATCGAACTTCTTGCCCTGATCAGCCAGAGCATAGCATCCATAGAGCATGTCTGTTACCTTTGTGTCACCATCAAAACGCTTTCCCGGCGCACTGGGGATGACATATCTTCTGCTCTCATCGGATCTGATGATATCTCCGACCTTTTCAAACTGTTCGGCGCTTGCCAGTGAACTTCCGCCGAACTTTACTACCTTTTTCATAATACTCCTACTCCTCGATACGAATGATATTTATAACATCAGATAGCTTTACTATCTTATCGTCAAATTCTCTCTCGCTCATCTTTGCTGTCACAAAAGCATATTCGTTTGAAGCACCCTCTACCTCTTTAGCGTCCCCAAACAGTGCCTTTGCTTCATCTTTGGCATTTAGCTTTATTCTTACAAAGAAGCTTCTTATACTATCCTTAAAGTCTGCAAGAGGTGCTTTTTCATCAGACCATGTGAAGGATATGTTTCTTCCCAAGGTCCTTGCACACTCGATTACGTCGCTGACAACAGCGCTCGCTGTAGGAAGCATGCCTGCTCCCTTTCCGTAGAACATGACATCATCAACCTTGTTGCCTGTTACATATATCGCATTGAATACATCGTTAACGCCGTTTAAAGGATGCTCTTTTCCGATCATGAAAGGAGCCACCATAGCAGCAAGCTTTCCGTCCTTGTCCTCAGCTATAGCAAGCAGCTTGATCGATCTGTCAAGCTTTGCGGCATATTCAAAATCAAGAGCTGTAAGCTTAGTGATGCCTTCAGTATAGATATTCTCGTAGTTTACGGTCTTGCCCGTCATGAGCGATGAAAGGATAGCGATCTTGCGGCATGCATCATAGCCTTCAACATCGGCTTCGGGATTGCGCTCGGCATATCCCTTATCCTGAGCCTCTTTAAGGACATCATCATAGTTTGATCCTTCACGGGCCATCTTTGTGAGCATGTAGTTGGTGGTTCCGTTAAGTATGCCTGTGATCTTTTCTATATGCTCGGGAGCAAGAGAAGTGTTCATGGGTCTTATTATCGGTATTCCGCCTCCGACACTTGCTTCAAACAGATAGCTGCAGTTATTGGCTTTTGCAGTCTCAAGGAGTTCGGGGCCGTATGCAGCTACAAGTTCCTTGTTGGATGTGCAGACGCTCTTTCCCTTTTCAAGCGCAGACTTCGTATAGGGATATGCAAACTTTGTGCCTCCCATTGTCTCGCAGATGATGGAAACTTCCGGATCGTCAATGACTACATTCACATCATGAACGATCTTTGCTTCGTTTCTGTCACCGGGAAAATCTCTGATATCAAGTATGTACTTAACACAGATATCATCGCCTATTCTTTTCGATATGAGCTCGTTGTTGTCATCAATGACATCAACAACACCGCTTCCTACCGTACCGTATCCAAATACCGCAACTTTTATCATAATCTAACACCTTTCACAACAGATACCGTATACCGCAATACAACAGCATGTGTACGGGATACAGACTGTAAAATACATATTTGTTTATAGTACCTTTTCTTTCACCGTTATACATTCCCACAAGGATAAACGACAGTGCACCGAGTGCTTCTATCAGCGATATGTCCATATAGAAGGGACTTGTGATCATAAACATCACTGTCACAAGACACTGAACAAGTCTGTTTCTTCTTGTGATAAAGATAACAGCGATAAGCACGATACCCCATTCGCCGTAATCCGTTTTCATCAGATATGCGATGAATGCGCCAAGTGCTGCAACAGGAAGTTCCAACAGCAGGGAAACCTTCAGATCCTTCTGCTCGATATAACCCATGCCGATGATCGTCATAAGTCCTATAAACAGCGTAAAGTATACATTCTGATGATCCATATCAACATACTTTACCCAGAAGAGCATGTCAAACGGTATCTCCGATATAAGAGCAAATATGATGAGATTTCTCGCATACTTGAATCTGCTTCTTGTATGATCATATCCCTCAACTATCAGAAAGCAGAAGATCGGAAACGCCAGACGTCCTATGCTTCTTACCGCATAATCTATCTGATAGTGCTCTGACATGAAAACGGATGACTTTTCAAGTATGCCCGCCCCAATATGGTCTATAAACATAGTAATCAGTGCGATCCACTTAAGCAGATCGGCACTGATCATTTTCTTCTTATTCATATATGAAATTATACTAGATAAGAGGATACTTATCTGTGAGTTCCTTAACGATAGCTCTTGCTTCGCTAACCTTTTCTTCTCCGCCGTAAACTACCAAAGATATAGCCTCAGCGATCCTGTCCATATCCTCTGTGTTCATGCCGCGTGATGTTACGGCAGGTGTTCCGAGTCTGATGCCTGAAGTTACAAATGCCTTCTGGGGATCATTGGGAACAGTGTTCTTGTTTGCTGTGATATGAGCAGCATCAAGAAGCTTTTCAACAGCCTTTCCTGTAAGTCCCTGAGGACGAAGGTCAAGCAGCATGAGGTGGTTGTCGGTTCCGCCTGAAACAATGCTTAATCCTCTCTTCATAAGACCGTTTGCAAGAGCCTGTGCATTGTCTATGATGTTCTTTCCATATTCCTTGAACTCAGGTGAAAGAGCCTCCTTGAAGCATACAGCCTTTGCTGCGATCACATGCATGAGAGGGCCGCCCTGGATGCCGGGGAATATAGCCTTGTTGAAGTTAT
>JAGCXJ010000249.1 GCA_017961385.1 Lachnospiraceae bacterium | reverse complement strand
GATAAATCAACCGCGGAAAGAGTCATGATAATCGGTGCCGGTGATGCCGGAAGATCGATCATTAATGAGATGATCAGGTCAGATGAACTGAATGAATTACCTGTATGTATCATAGATGATGATCCTACCAAGCTTCATAAGATCATCGACAAGGTTCCTGTAGTCGGCGGAAGAAATGATATCCTGACTAAAGTTGAACAGTATAAGGTCGAGAAGATATATCTTGCAATACCTTCTGCCAGTAAGCATGAGATTAGAGATATCCTCAATATATGTAAGGAGACCCATTGTGAATTAAAGACTCTTCCGGGTACATACCAGCTGATCAACGGAGAAGTATCTCTTAAAGAACTCAAAGATGTTGCTATTGAAGATCTCCTTGGCCGTGATCAGGTCAAGGTAAATATGGATGAGATCTACAGACAGATATTCGGCAAGACAGTACTTATCACAGGTGGCGGCGGATCTATCGGTAGTGAGATAGCTCTTCAGGTATCAAGACACAATCCCAAGAAACTCATAATCTTTGATATATACGAGAATAATGCTTATGAGATCCAGCATAAGATCCTGAAAGAGAATCCTCATTGTCCATTGGAAGTCCTTATCGGATCCGTCAGAGACAGCAGAAGAGTTAACGATATATTCAAGACATATCGTCCCGATATCGTATACCACGCAGCTGCACATAAACACGTTCCTCTTATGGAGGACAGTCCTTGTGAAGCTGTTAAGAATAATGTTATCGGCACATATAAAACAGCTTATGCTGCTATGATGTACGGAACGAGAAGGTTTGTACTAATCAGTACCGATAAAGCGGTCAACCCGACTAACGTTATGGGTGCATCAAAGAGACTTCGCGAACTTGTCATCCAGTCTTTTGACAAGTATATCAAAGCTAACAGAGAATCCGAATTGCCTGCGCTTCATGTACATAAAGAAGATGAGGGAAGCATGTATCCTTTGGCAGAAGGCGCTCAGCGTTTTGATACAAACGGCAATCCCATATTTACGCTCCCGGGTAATGATGACCAGGGTTACCGTAAAGCTCAGACAGAATTCATAGCAGTCAGATTCGGTAATGTATTGGGAAGCCACGGATCTGTTGTCCCGCTGTTCAAAGACCAGATCTCAAGCGGCGGACCTGTTACGGTTACCCATCCTGACATCATCAGATACTTCATGACGATTCCGGAAGCAGCCAGTCTCGTTCTTCAGGCAGGTGCCTATGCTAACGGTGGTGAGATCTTTGTCCTTGATATGGGTGAACCGGTTAGGATTGACGATCTGGCAAGAAACCTAATCAAATTATCTGGTTTGGAACCTGATAGGGATATCAGGATAGAATATACTGGCCTTAGACCGGGTGAGAAACTCTATGAAGAAAAGCTCATGTCAGAAGAAGGTCTCATGAAGACCCCCAATGAACTCATCCATATAGGTAAGCCGGTTGAATTTGATGAGACAAAGTTCATCGGCTCCATGAAAGACCTGATGCTTGTCTCATACAGCAATACTGAAGCCATCAGATTACTGGTAGAACAAATGGTCAGCACCTTCCATCCTTCAAAGGAATTAACGGAAGAAGAGAGAACAAAGTATCAGTCAGAATTAGATATGATTCTTCAAAAGTAAATCAAAAGAAAAACATACAGGAGATAGTCCCGAAATACTCGCCGGGAACTAACTGAGATTATGATCGACTATTTAAATGATCCAAGATTTGAAGGAATAAAACCATTTGAGAACAGAGTCTGGCTTGCAAGTCCAACGATGCATGGAGAAGAGCAGAAGTGGATCAATGATGCATTCGAGAAGAACTGGATTACCACTGCAGGTGAAAATATTAATGTTGTCGAGAAACAGATAGCTGAGAAAATTGGAAGAAAGCAAGCTGTCGGACTAAGTGCCGGAACGGCGGCTCTTCATCTTGCTATCAAGCTGGCAGCAGAGAAAATATATGGACAGCCTAAGGTCGGTCACGGATCACTTGAAGGTAAAAAGGTTTTCTGTTCTGATATGACATTCGATGCTACTGTTAACGGTATCTGCTACGAGAATGGTGAACCAGTATTTATCGATACTGAATATGATTCATGGAATATGGATCCTATAGCTCTTGAGAAGGCATTTGATATCTATCCTGATGTAAAACTTATAGTTATCGTTCATCTTTATGGAACACCTGCAAAGATGGATGAGATCAGGAAGATCGCTGATGAACATGGTGCTCTCATCGTCGAGGATGCTGCAGAAAGCTTTGGAGCTACCTACAATGGTGTTCAGACAGGCTGTTTGGGTGATTATTCAATAATCAGTTTTAACGGTAACAAGATAATCACCGGATCATCAGGCGGAATGCTCCTCTGCGATGATGAAGAAGATGCCAATAAGATAAGGAAATGGTCAACTCAGAGCAGAGAAGATGCTCCCTGGTATCAGCATGAGGAACTTGGATATAACTATAGAATGAGCAATATAATTGCCGGTGTGGTAAGAGGCCAGATCCCTTATCTTGATCAGCATATTGCAGATAAGAAGAGGATCTATGAGAGATACAAAGAAAGGCTTAAGGATCTTCCTGTATCAATGAATCCTATTCCTAATAACACAGTTCCTAACCATTGGCTTTCTTGTTTGATCATAGATAAAGAGGCGATGTGTGAGACAGTCAGAGGAGAGAAGACGGCACTTTACAGACATGCAGAGGGTAAGAGTTGTCCTACAGAGATACTTGAAGCTTTAAGTTCTTTCAAAGCTGACGGAAGACCTATTTGGAAGCCTATGCATATGCAGCCGATATACAGGATGCATAACTTCATTACGATTAACGGAAATGAAAAAGCTAGAAGCAATGCCTACATAAAGGAAACAGGAATGGTTGATGTAAGTGCAGATATCTTTGAAAGAGGATTGTGTTTGCCGAGTGATAACAAGATGACAGCAGAGCAGCAGAATAGGATTATTGAGATGATACATAGGTGTTTTGAGTAGATGGAGGGACGCATGAATGATAAACCATACGGACTGTATGAGAAACACATAAAACGATCGCAGGATTTTCTATGTGCGTTATTAGCGATAATCGTTCAGTCTCCTGTTCTTCTCATCACAGCTACTTGGGTTGGTGTGAGAAGCACAATTTCTAATAATGTAAATATCTGCTCTGAAGTTACAATTGGTGCAGGACCAGTTGTAATAAATGATTTGAATATGAAAGATGTATATATTGGTGTACTGGCAAAGAAAATGAGCAAGACAAGACTAACTGATGGGTACAAGTCCAATGTTACAATATTCGTAAAATCAGTCATAGAAACCTCTGTGGTTGCACAGCGGCTTAGGAGGGCGGCATAATGAAAGATTTAATTATTTTTGGAGCAAGTGGATTCGGAAGAGAGGTTGCTTGGTTGGTTGAATGCATTAATAAAGCTAATCCCACATGGAATCTGCTTGGATTTATGGATGATGAT
>JAGCXJ010000248.1 GCA_017961385.1 Lachnospiraceae bacterium | reverse complement strand
TCGATCGCTTCTATCAGATCCTTTTCATTTTCAGGATCCACATTTGCGGTAGCCTCAGCAAGTATGATTATCGGTGCATCTTTCATTATAGCTCTTGCGATCGATATTCTCTGTCTCTCTCCCCCTGACAGACTTGCGCCGTTTTCACCTATCACTGTTTCATACCCTTCAGGCAGTGCCATTATGAAATCATGACAGCATGCCTTTGTGGCTGCTGAGATCACTTCATCCATAGAAGCATCCGGTCTTCCAAAGCGTATATTGTTTGCTATGGTATCATGGAACAGAAATACGTTCTGGAATACAAAGCTGTAATTTGACATCAGTGAATTCATTGAATAAGACTTAACATCCCTGTTATCCAGTGTTACCTTTCCCTTGTCAACATCCCAGAACCTGGCTATGAGATGACACAGCGTTGTCTTTCCTCCGCCTGAAGGCCCTACAAACGCAACTGTAGATCTTTCAGGTATTGAAAGAGTTCTCCAGTCCAGGATCCATATATATATGTACATCACGATCGGAGCTGTCAGGTTTGAAGTGAATTCCGGTACCATATGAGCCAGTGTTGTTTCCATCGTATCAACTCTCTCGACAATGATATTCTTCATGGCTCCGGACGGAGTATCAAGAACTGTTCCAAGCGACATTCTTGACAGTTTATCGCAGAGAGCCTTTCTTACACTGGCAAGGACCTTGAATGTTGCCATATGTGAGATATCCGTTGATATGGTATGACATATGACTCTTAAAACCCACATGACAGCCATGGCTATCGCAAGGCTTCTATAATATTGAAAATCCCTGTTGCCTTTAACAAGATTTGCGACCAGTTTGCCCATAAGCATGAAAGGTATCATTGAAAAGCATACTCCCAGAAGAGCAAACGCAATGCTTATAAAGTAACGTCCTTTATAAGCTCCTGCATATTTGAAGATATAATGCAGTATCGATTTTTGTTTCGTATTACTCATATACGACCTCCTTTAGATTAGATTTATATAATTTATATTAGTTATGTCTAACTCAAGGTTTAAAAGTAAACCTCTTTTCAGAGGTCACTGTTTTGAAATATTCAGATCAGTCCAAAATACTTTTTCCATCCCTGTGCAAAAAACTCATCCAATGTCTTAGCATAATGCATGGCCTGATCACGCGTAAAATCATGCACAACAGTCTGAAAAACAGCTTCTACATTTACCGTGATGAGAAGATGAAGCTCCTTTTTATCTATCGGCTTGTGTTTCAATCCCTTCTTTTCAAGAATCCCTGTATACCTGAGCGTTGTGTTCTCTTCCATAACGGCGATATCGTGTACAAAGCTTTCATACCTTGTACCCTTTGATCTGCACACGATAAGCTTAAACTCATCAAGATGATCATAAATAAAATCAATCACTATCTGAGAGTCCCTGCCGTCATCCCACAGCTTGTCAAGTTCGGTACTTTCAATCTTTTCAAACTGTTCTGCTTCATTTATCTCATACAGGCTTCGAAACTTAGAACATACAGGTTCAACAAGTGCAGAAAACATATCTTCCTTTGACGGAAAATGCTTATACAATGCAGATACGGTCATATCGACCTTGCCTGCTATCCTTCTCATTGAAGCATCCATAAACCCGTATTCGAGGAATTCCTCCATCGCTGCTTTCATTATCTTTTCATGGCTGTCGTTTTTATTTCTGGGCATTTATATGACTCCATTGACTATAACGCAAAGAGAACAGTGTTCACTTTCGATAGTGTACACTGTTCTCTAAACATTGTCAACAGTTTATTCTCTGTTTTTCAAAACTTCCGCAGGACTGATCTTTCCGAGTTTTCCTGTCAGGATCATACTGATAAGATCGTAGCAGATTATTATGCCCGCAAAGAGCATCACATAATGGTACCAGCGATATTCAAGATGTATTGAACATGCTACGTTTGCGATGAATATCGGAAATATGGCATCCATAGATATCTTTGCAATGGGAATGCTTATGATCGCTCCGATGATCACCACTAACCTGTTTCCATCCAGATAAAGCTTTTTTACTTCCCTGGGATTAAAGCCAAATATCTTAAGAAGCGATATTCCAAACCCTGCTCTGTCGATCATGACCGAGGTCATAAGATACATTACTATGCAGAAGATGACAACAGACATTGAAAGCAGCATAGTTACCATGGGTCTCATAAGATCTGAAAATATACCTGATGATCTGTCGATATCGGTTTTTGTCGTTGTCGAATACAATCTGCCCGATTCTATATCAAGTTCATGATCCGCCATGACTACATTGTAGTAATCGTCATCTTCTCCAAACAGCTCTCTCATGCTGTCTATATCCATAAAAACGGTGATCCCTACGGAATACGGTACAATGTCAGCTACAGTAAATGCATAGTCTATATCATTGGCATTATCACAGAGCACCAGTTTGTCACCGGTCTTTAGACCGTATCTTGCCGCTGCTGCATCCGATGCGACGATCTTGTTCTTGCCCTTTACGGGTTTGACATCTATATAAGGATTATCATCATCTATTCCCATTACGGTAACATCTAGAGTATATCCGTATAATTCCTTCTTTAAAGTCTTGACAAAACATGCCTCCCCGCCGTCTATCACCTCTTTTGTCGGATACTTGTATGTATACATGTATTCGTATCTTGTATCTTTGCTTGAAAGCCTTCCGACGCTCTCACACAGAACATAGCAGTCCATACCCATCATGAAGATCAAGAGTGCTATCAGCATGCCTGCAACTATGGTAAAAGCCGTTCTTCTTTCTCTTATCATCTGCCTGATCTTGAACTTGCGCATAAACGGCATATCACCAAGTCTTATATCTTTGCTCTTATTTACCTTCTGCTCGTTTTTGATAAGCGAAAGAGCTGTTCTTGACAGACTCCTGTTTATGACAAGATAGTTAATGATCATAGATACGACCGGCGGCATAACGACCGCATAGATCAAAAGATACGGCGGTATAACTCTTTCAAACCAGGGAAGAGAATAGTATTCATATGAATCAGACATCTGCCAGCTGCTTCCCAATCCGCTCAGTCCTATCAAAGCTCCTGTCATTCCTCCCAGAAAAGATAAAACTGTCGGTATCGTTATATAATGAGCCAGAAGATCCTTCTTTTTCACACCGAGAGCATAAAGTGTTCCAATGACGCTGCTCTCATTCTGTATCTGATGTATTACAAATACAGACAGAACGTATGTAAAAAGAACGATCACTATTATTCCCGCAACCATTCCTATAGTCTTGTTGATCTCTATATCTCCTGCTGCTCCTCCGATTCTTAAGTTATCCTCTTTGAGCATGAATTCCATGATGTTGTCAGGTGATTCAGAAAAAATCTCATCCATCATATCATCCGACTGCTTCTTAAGATCGTCTACTCCGTCTTTTAATTCCTTTACTCCGTCATATAATTCCTGTGCACCGTCGTCAAGATCTGAACTTGCATCATAAGCTTCCTTTACTCCGTCATTAAGCTCTTTTGCACCATCATTAAGCTCATCTGTTCCGTCATAAAGTTCATCGCTTCCATCATATAATTCATCAATTCCATCTGATAATTCTGTCGTTCCTTCGTTAAGCTTTCCTGCCCCCGTTTCAAGTGCATAGGCTCCGTTTACTGCTTCCATCGCTCCCGCATTGAGTTTGGATGCTCCGCTTGAGATCTCTCCTACAGCTTCAGTGTAGGCTTTGGTCCCGTCAACATACTGAGTAATACCATCAAGGCTGCTCTTTAGCTTTGCTATCTCAGAAGTATCTCCGCCCACTGAACCGATCATGGCTGAAACATTATCTAGAATTTCTTTGTAGTTTTCTTTCGTAAGGCTTACAGCCGGCGCACCCATGACAGTTATCTGAGCATTGATGCTGTCCTGAGCCATGCTCAAAAATCCGTCAAATATCTCCTGTGCTCCTCCTGTTATTGCACCGTTGTTTTTTTCAAGTTCGTGAAGAGCATCATCCAGTTCATTTGCTCCCCCCTTAAGCTCGGCAAGTCCGTTCCAGAGTGAATGTACTCCGTCCTTCAGATCGTTTGAGCCGTCATTAAGCTCCCTCGAACCGTCTTTTAGTTCTGCTGCACCGTCTTTTAGATCACCTGCGCCGTCTTTTAACTCTTTTGTTCCGTCGAATAACTCACTGCTGCCGTCATAGAGCTCTTGCATGCCGTCTTTAAATTCTTTCGTTCC
>JAGCXJ010000247.1 GCA_017961385.1 Lachnospiraceae bacterium | reverse complement strand
CAGCCTGCAAAGATGTATTGTATGCCTTTGCAACAGCCTGGAGTGCTTCTCTGTTAAATACCTTGGTCGCCTCTATGGGTTCTACTATCTCCACGGTATCATCGATATTGAAAAGCTCTGCTGTAGGTGTTCCGACCTTTGGTATCTCGGCTTCTTCAACAGCTTCCTCATCTATGTCGCTGTCAGCTTCCCTAAGCTCTTCATTTATTCCCTGAGGGCTGTACATCATAGTCAGTTCAAGATCCTTAACGGGATCATATGCGGGGAACTGTGATGTGTCGTTAGCAACGCTTTCGTTTATCTCTGCTGATGCAGCATCTAAGCCCTCGACAGGATATGCCGGTGCGGGAGTCCTGTCACTTCTGTTGTCTTCAAAGAACAGCTCCTCCATTTCTCCGGTATCATGTAGCATCTGTGTTGATGCACCTGATGAAATTGACGGCAGAGGAGAATCCTCTCCTGTCATGGGTTCTTCCGTAACGAGTGTTCTGGATATCTTTTCAGTGGTGGTGCCTATCCTCTTATCAATAGAAAAATCATCGGGTATATATGTGCCCTGAACAGCCTGTCCGTTGGCATCAGGCACTAAAGACGCAAAACCGTTATCCGCAACAAGTACGTCCTTCATCGATTCCGCAAGTTCCTTCTGGAGATTGAGCGTATTGTATTTGCTCATATCCATGGTCTTTACCTGGATATCGTCTTCAGGTTTTTGCCTGTTGATCTCCACGGTATTCTGAGCGATGAATGCTTCTCTTTCCTTTGGAGGAAGCATGCTCTCGTAAAGACTCATCTGGCTTTCGGTAAGCTGCTGATGCAGCATCTTTAACTCCATAGCCTTTTTAACATATGTTCCTTCTCTAAACCATACGATGAGCTCGTCACATTCCTCTACGCATTTCGTAGTAAGACCTATGCGATGATAAAGATATGCAAGTTCCTATCCCCATTTTTCCTTGGACTCACGCTTTTTCAGTTCTTCAAGAACAGCTACGCGCTCTTCAAGACTTACGTCCTGGGCTTCATATATCTTATACTGAAGGATAAACTTTCCGTTATCTGTAGGAGCCATCTGCACAAACTGCTTGTAATACTCTATAGCCTGTACGATCTCTTCCATCTTTATACAAAGTTCACACAGAGAATATACGATCATCCTGACGTTGGGATATCTCTCATATGCCTGTTCAAGAAGTATCTTGGCATCTCTGTAGCGGCGGTTTATCTTATACAGATCGCTTATTGTACAAAGAGTCGTTACACTCCTGACTCTGGTCCAGTCTATGGTGTCGGCTATCTCGACAGCCTTCTGGAACTCCCTTTGCTTGATAAGTGATTTGATCTCATCGGATCTTAATTTGTACTCGTACTTGTCCAAAACTATTCCCTCTTGATATCTGAATCAATACTGTTAACAGACTTTTTATCTGAAACACTACATCTTGTATCTGCTAAATGGCAAAAATTCCCCACTATTCACCGTATCAAGTTTATCACAGCATATATCAAAACACAAGGAAAAGTGGTATTAAAAAAGGAAAATACCAGATTTAGTATTTTCCTTTTCCTGTTAAAGTAATCTTGAATCAAACAACACTTTGTGGTTCATATATTCTTTTTAAGAATCTCTATATATTCACTGCCTATTGTGCTGAGGCGCATATTTTTCTTTGTTATATAACCTATATGCATCACAGCATCCCCTTCCTTGCCTATAAGCTGCAGCATCTTGTAATTGCTTCCATTCATCTCTTCATTTATTATGCCTGAACATATAATATAGGCATTTAGCTCATTTATGATATTGAGTGCAGATCCCCTGTCAGTGATAAGTATCTTTCTGTGATAATCCTTTTCTGCAAGGATCTCCTCAGCATAATACATCGGATCCACATCATTCTGTTCAAACGACACACAGGGAAACGAGAGCAGCTCCTCAAAGCTCACCTCATCTCTTGAAGCTAGCGGATGTTTGTCTGAAAGATATACACATGCCCTGCAGTCAATAAGCTGGGTGAACTCAAGACCGTTATCTCTGAGTATCTTTTCTATAACCTTTCCGTTATAGTCGCAGTAGAACAGTATACCTATCTCGCTTTTCAGACTGCTCACATCCTCTATGATATCTCTTGTAGTCGTCTCTCTAAAAGCAAACTCATACTCTGAAGTATCATAGTTCTCCACCAGCTGCGTGAATGCCTTGACGGCAAACGAATAATGCTGTGCAGAGATGCCAAACTTCTTTTTTCTGCTGCCTTTGTTTCCGAATGCATCTTTCAAGATCTCATATTGCTGACATACCTGTTTTGCGTAAGTTAAAAAATCTCGTCCTTCAGATGTAAGCTCCACACCTTTTCCGGATCTTAGAAATATTGAAAAGCCCAGTTCGGATTCAAGCTCCTTAACAGCCTTCGTCAGAGTCGGCTGGGAGATGAACAGAGTTTCTGCCGCTTTATTGATAGATCCGTACTCGGAAACAGTTATTGAATAGATGAGTTGTTGTATAGTCATAGCAATATTACCCGTGTGAGAATGTCTCTCCCAAGGATACCCTCTTTAAATATATCTTATCTTTGAATTCTGTTTTTCCGGGTACTCCTATGGCATCTGCTCTGCAATGTGCACAGTGTCTGAACACCTCTATATACTTCTCGGCTTTTTTTCTTGCGCTGTCGATCTCCTTACATGAAGGTGCCTTTATATCACTGAGCTTATGCTGGGGGATTAACGGTATTATGTTATAAATATATGCTCCGCAGTCTTTGACAGTCTTAGCGATCTCTTCTATATGATCGTCATTTATACCGGGGACCAGAACCGTGTTTACCTTTACCGTTATGCCGACTGCGGATACTTTTCTTATACCTTCAAGCTGATTGTTTATCAGGATCCTTGCTCCTTCAACACCACCTATATATTCTCCGTGATAATGAATGCCGTCATTGATAAGACTCTCTATCTTGGGATCTACGGCATTTACGGTTACTGTCAGAGTATCGATTCCCGCAGCGATTATATCATCTGCCTTTTCTAAGAGGAGCAATCCGTTCGTACTCATGCATTTTATAAGAGAGGGGAATTTTTCTCTAACGATTTTAAAGGTCTCAAGCGCATAATCCGTCGCAAGAGTGTCACCCGGCCCTGTTATACCGACCACATTTATATCACTGCAAAGCTCAATCGATCTTTTGATTATATCCTCTGCTTCCAAAGGAGAGATTACCTGCGCGGTCACTCCCGGTCTGTTCTCATCATTATTGATCTGCCTGTCGCAGAATCTGCATTCTATGTTGCATCCCGGGCTTACCGGAAGATGAATTCTACCCGAGTTTCCCCTTTTACCCATGGCAAAGCACGGATGCATTTCCTTTAGATCTTTTGGACTTCTCGCCATTTATCTACCTCAAATAATCTGTTTTCTTTAATGCTTTCTACAATATTCTTGATTTCTGCATCCGATTCGTATATCACGTATCCTTTGCTTTCGACGATCCTGATCGCGTCCGGACCTATCCTGCTTATCACTATAGCCCCCGTATCGGACAGTTTATCAAATACATCCGCAAATGCGTCCTGGGACTGATCATGGCACTCACACTGGGCATCTACAAAGCGCTTCTCAATATATTCATATGTATCTTTTTCACCATCAAACTCATATATGTAATATTTATATGCATGCCCAAAATGGTGATCCACGTACTGACCGTCATAACTTGCCAGCGCAACTCTGTATTTCATATGAAATCCTCTCTGTCAGATCCTGTAGTCATCCTTTATACTGTCCATAAGACCGTACTCGACCAGTATCTCCTCAAGTCTTTCCTGTGAAATAGGTGTCGGAATAACAAAGTTCTGATTATTCTCTATAGCTTCCGCCAGTTTTCTGTATGCATTGGCCTGGCCGCATTTGGGCTCGTATTCTATTACCGTCTTTTTGTTGATTTCGGCTCTCTGAACCACATTGTCTCTCGGAACAAAATGTATCAGCTGCGTGCCGAGCTCCCTTGCAAAGGCTCTTACAAGTTCTTCCTCCCTGTCAACATTTCTGCTGTTGCATATGATGCCTCCGAGTCTAACGCCTCCGGTCTTGGCATATCTCGCAATACCCTTTGAGATGTTGTTGGCTGCATAAAGGGCCATCATCTCTCCGCTTGCCACAATATATATCTCCTTGGCTTTTCCTTCTCTTATCGGCATGGCAAAACCGCCGCATACTACGTCTCCTAGCACATCATAGAAAACATAGTCTAGATCGTCCGTGTATGCCCCGAGCCTTTCAAGAAGACCGATAGAAGTGATTATGCCTCTTCCGGCACATCCGACACCCGGTTCGGGTCCTCCGGATTCAACACATCTTACGCCCTTAAAGCCTTCTTTCATTATCGCACTGAGATCTATGTCCTCTCCCTCTTCCCTGAGTGTGTCCAAAACAGTCTTCTGCGCCAGACCTCCCAACATAAGTCTTGTTGAATCAGCCTTTGGGTCACATCCTACTATCATCACCTTTTTACCGGCATCAAGAAGACCTGCAGTAAGGTTCTGCGTTGTAGTTGATTTTCCTATTCCGCCCTTTCCATATATAGCTATCTGTCTAATATTTTTCTCTGACATGTTTATTTATCCTCCAACTTATTCATATGTTGATAATACGGTATTATAAATATCCTCGATCACATGCAGACCGCCTGTATAGCCTGCCCAGTTTGTTCCCAAAGCCAGTCTGTACTGAACCGGAGCAAAAGCTGCAACGAAATCACACCCTGCCTTCTTGGCTATCTCTCTGTCCCATCCGCTGCCTATGATAAGGCCTCTTTTACTGTGATCAAGCGACAGTATTGTTTTCTGTGCCTTGCCTGCATCCGGATCAAATATTGCGGGAATTTCTCGTTTTTTTGAGATCCCTGCCAGTTCATCAGTGATATACTGTTCATACTTTTTCGGAGTATTATCCACGATGAATTGTTCTTTAGGTATTATTCCCGTCTCATTTAAGAGAAACTTAGACAACCCTATCACATATCCTGCATCTCCTATCACATGCACATACCCGGGCAATCCGTATCTGAACTCGGTTATAAAGGTAGTAAGATTATCGATCTCTTCATAAAAGGCTCTTTCTTCACGAAGATAGAAAGCTTCCGCCTTTGCCTCATCTATATCAGCTCCCGCTTCTTTGGCAAACTCTATGACACCTTTAAGGAATCTGGTAGTCTCGTTACCTCCGATCGGAACATATCCGAATTTATAATACGGCTGTCCGTATCGATTCTTCAGATGTTCGGCTATGGGTTCTCCATACCATGGAGAAATCAGTATATTGAAGTTTGCTGCAGGTATAGTCTGCCATTCTTTTACACCGTCACTGAACGGCCCGAAAAGTATATTTACCTCAAGCCCTATACCTTCAAGGAGTCTTTTGTATTCCTTGAGATTCTCCTTCCAGAAAATGTCCTGATATGGTATTGAAGCAAAAACATTTACCAGATTCTTTCTGCTTCGTGAAGGATTCTCATCCTCAAAATCACTGACATATTGATCTATTATGGCATTGACCACTTCGCTGTGTGATCTGTAATTGTTCATTTTAAAACCGGGAGTATCAAGATAAACAACGGGCTTTCCCATATCTTTGAACTCTTCGGCTACCGAACCAATGTCATCCCCCGTTATGCCCGCAGTGCATCCGCTAAGTATCACCTGCAGATCAGTATCCAGGACCTTAAACGTATTTTCTACTATCTTTCTTAGTTTGTTGACACCTCCGAATACAACATCCTTCTCACCGAAGTTTGTGCATGGCATCGTATTGCCCCCGGCATATCCGGTAGCTCTCTCAAAGAATCCTGCGATCATCGTTCCGCAGCCCGGTCCCGAATGCAGTATAGGAACCGCTCTCGGAATAGCTACGACACTCTGCAGGGCACCGATCGCACAGGTATATCTTTCCTGTTCTATAAAACCTGACATATATGATTTCCTCCATTAATTCAAAAACGTATCTACCGGCTGTTCAAACCACCACTTTGTATAAGGAACAAACGCGTGCTTTTGAAGATTTTTTACGAATTCGTCATTTTCTATCGTCTCAAGTATTCTTTCTCCATACTTGACCAGACCCTCATAGCCCATACCAAAGTGTTCATCACCTATCAAAAGCGAAGGTATACCAAGCTTGGCTCCCCATCGTGACATTCCTCCGTGTCTTGCCAAAAGGAGGTCAGGCTTCAGATTATACAATCTGTTTACAAGCTCAAATTCCTGTTTGTTGCATACATTGAAATTCGGAACATCTCCGTAGTTGTCTACAACCTTTCTAAGAACATCCGATTTGCCCGATCCGTTGTCGAATCTCGGTTCATGATGGAATATTCCTGCACCTATCGCATCCATCCCTAATTCCCTGGCAATTGCAAGGAGATTATGTCCATAGCTTGCACCTGCTGCCACATAGACCTTCTTGCCTTTCAGCTTTTCTCTCAGGGCTTCTATCTTAGGAAGATATTCTTCCTTTTTCTGCTTTATAAGTTCTTCTACCTCTTTTTCAAGGCCGAGTACCTCTCCCAGATTTCTGAACCATGCATCAGTCTGAGGTATGCCGTAAGGAGGCGCCTCCTTTATCTCGGGTACTCCATACTCCTGTTCAAGGACATGGGACAGATACGTTCCCAAGGTTGGACATACCTGCATTGTTGCAGCAGCCTCCGATGCATATCCAAGTGACTCCACTGTTGCATAGGGTGCTATATAATTTGCTTCATATCCCAGAGGCTTGAACCATTCATTGAACAGATCGTATCCCCAGAAGTTGATAACATTTATCAGCTTTCTCTTTTTTACCGGCGGTTTAACAAGTTTTCTTGCTATGGCATGATATGCTGCATCAAATCCTGTTGTCCATACCTTCGATCTGAAGCCTTCACAGTAAACCGCACAGACCGGTATTCCAATCTCCTTTTCCATCTCATTTGTGACTGACTCAACATCATCACCTATAATTCCTGCAGCACATGTAGTTACAATGAAGATCGCATTAGGATGCTCCCTTTCATATGCCGCTCTGATAGTATCTCTAAGCTTCTGCATTCCTCCATATATGGTCTCCTTCTCTTCCAGATTGGTGGAATATACATGACGTTGCTTTAGTTCTGTAAGTCCTCTGTTTGCTCCGCTTACTCTGTAGCTGAAGGCAAAATCGTGGAAGCATGAAGAACATCCTATCGGTCCGTGACTTATAAGTACGGAATCCTGTATCATGATGGTCTGACATGCCCCGTGCGTTGTCGAACAGCCAAGGCACTGCGAAAAAGACCTTGATCTGTCCTTAAGTCCTCCGCATTCTGCCCTGTTAACAAGTTCGGCTGCGCTTTCGCCGCTCCAGGAAGTTATTGCACCGAGTCTTTGTTCTCTTACCTGAACCGATTCAAGATTAAGATCTATTCTTGTTTTTTCCATAACTCCTCCTGCTTTTTCATATTTTAGAATTATCGATTAGTTTATCATCACAAAGTGAAACAGAATAATCTCTTTTATTTATTGCCTGTAATAACTTTTGGTTATGGTTATTGGCTCGGGTCATAACCAAAGGCTATAGGTTTTCATGCAAATTTTGAATTATACGAGTCTGTGATTATGTGCTATTCTCCCAATATGCCCGACACAGACAAGCAGGCAAGAGGTGAAAGATATGTCGTACATCAGAATAAAGGATGTAAAAAAATCATTTAAAAACAAGAAGGGCTCCACTACAGAAGTTCTTAAGGGAATAGATCTTGAGATAGAACAGGGAGACATATACGGGATAATCGGATATTCAGGTGCCGGAAAATCTACTCTTATAAGATGTATAAACGGACTGGAGAAGGCTGACAGCGGCAGCATTACTATAGAAGAAAGCGATATCACAACGCTTAATGAAAAGCAGCTGATGAGTCTACGGCTAAAGATAGGTATGATCTTTCAGCACTTCAATCTTCTTAGATCCAAGAATGTATATGATAATATCGCGCTTCCGCTTAAATATCAGAAATACTCCGCAGACAGGATAGATAAAAGAGTAAATGAACTTCTTGAAACAGTCGGATTGACCGATAAGAAAAGATCCTATCCATCACAATTATCCGGCGGTCAGAAGCAGCGTGTAGCAATCGCAAGAGCACTGGCAGTAAAGCCAAGCATACTGTTATGTGATGAAGCGACATCCGCTCTCGATCCTCAGACTACGGAATCGATACTTGATCTTTTGAGCAAACTCAATAAGGAACTGAATCTTACGATCATCCTGATCACTCACCAGATGAATGTGATACAGCGAATCTGTAACAAGGTAGCGGTGATCGATGACGGAAGGATCGTGGAACAGGGTAATACCTTTGATATTTTCTCAAAATCCGAAAAAGAGATAACCAGAGCATTTTTAAACAGTATCTTTAAAGGGCCTTCCAGGGATGATCTGAAAAATTATCCTGATCATGAAAACGGAAGACTTCTGCATCTTATATTTACAGGTGAAAAAGCCAATGATTCGCTGATAACAAGCATAGCAAAAAGCTTTGATACAGATATAAACATTCTGTTCGGTTCCATTGAGTACGTGGAGAACAAGCCGATCGGTAGTCTGTATGTAACGATAAAAGGTGATCCGAAGGCTGTTGAAGAATCAATTAAAAAGCTTAAGGAACAGTCTGTAAGAATTGAATATCCGGGAGGTGATACAAATTGATTGAAAGATTTTTTCCGAATGTTCTTGAATACGGCAATGACATGATCATTGCTTTCAAAGAAACCGTGATCATGGTCCTTATAGCCGGTGCAATAGGGCTTTTTACTGGACTGATACTTGCAGTTATCCTAGTGATCACTAGAGATGACGGTCTTTATCACAACAATGCCTTGCACCGGATCCTTGAAACGATAATAAATATCTTCCGTTCTATCCCGTTTGTGATACTGGTAGCACTGCTTGTATCATTCACAAGATTCCTTATGGGTACGTCGATCGGGATCAGGGGAGCGATAGTTCCGATGGTCATCGGCATAGTTCCTTTCATCTCAAGACTTGCCGAACAGGCTTTGCTTGAGGTTGATAGCGGAGTGATAGAAGCGGCAAGGGCCATGGGCATTTCCAAAAGATACATTGTATTCCACATACTTATACCCGAGGCAAGGCCCGGGCTAATACGTTCTTTTATAACAAGTACCATCAGCCTCATCGGTTTGTCCACGATGGCAGGCACGGTAGGCGGTGGTGGGATCGGCAGTTTTGCCGTGAGATACGGTTATTCAAGATATATGAATGACATCACGCTCGTAACGGTAGTCATTCTCGTGCTGAGTGTAAACATCATACAGTCACTCGGTAACAGGGCAGCTAATAAAATAACACATTGAGGAGGAAATGATTATGAAAAAGAAAACAAAATTACTTACACTTATTCTTGCAGGTACACTTACTCTCATGCTGACAGCATGCGGCAGCAATAATACTGCACAGACTGAAAACAGTTCGGAGGTAACAGCTCAGAACAAAGAGGAAGAAACTGTAGTCAATATACCTGCAGATGAAACACCTACAGCCGATACTGCTCCTTCACAGGAACCGGTAGTCGTAACGATCGGAACCACATCTGATGATCCAAGACTTTGGGATGCTCTTCAGGCAGAGCTTGATGCAAGAGGTGACAATATAAAGATAGAGTTTAAAAACATTGACGGCACAATACTCAACCAGGCTGTAGCCGACGGAGAGCTTGACCTTAACTCATTCCAGCACTATGCATATTTTAATCAGGTTAAGACAGACCAGAATCTGGATCTTACCGCTATCGGAGAGACTCTTATAGTTCCTCTTGACCTGTTCTCAAACAAGTACACTTCACTTGACGAGATTCCGGATAATGGCTCAATCGCAGTACCTGACGATGCGACAAATCAGGGAAGAGCTTTGAATGTATTGAAAAATGCAGGTCTGATCTCACTTGATCCGGCTGCTGGAACTTCTGCAACCATAAAGGACATCACGGAAAATCCCAAAAACTTAAAGATAGTTGAACTTGGCGGTTCACAGATACCCAGATCACTTGACGATGTCGATGCAGGAGTAATAAATTGCGGTTATGCCGTTGATGCTGGTCTTGATATCAACAATCCTTTATACAAGGATGAGATCGATCTTAACAATCCTGAGCAGCAGCCTTATATCAACATCATAGTTTCGAAAACTTCAGAAGCAGAAAACCCTATATATCTTGAGGTCGTAGACGCATACAGATCAGCAAGAGTATATGATGCAACTATCGAAAGATTCAACGGCGCTGCTATACCTGCATTTGATAAGGAATAGTCTGATGAAAATAGATCCTCTCGAAGAAGCAAAAAAAGTTGATGAATATGTTATTAAGCTGAGAAGATATTTTCACAGATATCCAGAATCAAGCACCAAAGAATTCAAAACCACGCAGAAGATCCGCGAAGAGCTGGATCTTCTGTCCATCCCTTACGAAGAAGTTTCTGATAATGCTACAATAGGACTGATCAAAGGTAGCTGCCCGGGTCCTGTAGTATCGCTAAGGGCTGATATAGATGCGCTTGAGATAAGAGAAAACACAGGATTGTCATTTAAATCCGAAACAGAAGGTCTGATGCATGCTTGCGGTCATGATCTTCATATGGCAAGTCTGCTTGGTGCCGCCAGGATATTAAAGGAACATGAAGGTGAGCTTAAAGGAACGGTCAGATTGATCTTTCAGCCGGCGGAAGAGATAGGGCGTGGGGCAGCTGTAGTGCTAGCCAATAACAGACTGGCAGATACAGATGTATTCTTCGGTCTTCATAATACGCCCGATCTTGATGTCGGAGATATTTCTTTAAGTCCAGGCTGTGTATCAGCCGGTGCAAATAGTCTGAAGATAAATCTGAAGGGAAAAAGCGGTCATGCCGCACATCCTGACAAGACTATCGATGCTATTGCGGCAGGTGTAGCCATAGTAGAAAATCTTCAGCACTTCGTATCAAGAGAGCTCGATCCTACTGTTCCAGCTGTCATATCAGTGTGCAAATTCAATGCCGGAACAAGAGAAAACATAATCGCTGAACAGGCTGAGATATCAGGAACTGTCAGAGTTGCGGATGATGATACAAGAGATCGCGTAAGAGAGGCAGTCTACAGGATTGTGAACCATACTGCAGCTGCTCACAGAGTTGAAGTAAATGTGCATTGTGAATATGAAACGCCTATTGTTTACAACGATGAGGCGCTGTATCCGATCGCTTTAGAAGCAGCTAAAAATCTTACAGGAGCTAAGATCGTTCCAGAGCCTCTGTCAATGGGTACAGAAGATTTTGGAGATTACAGTGCAGTCGCTCCCAGCTTTTATGCAAGGGTAGGAGTCGGTAAAGGTTCTCCGCTTCACAGCAATACCTATAATCCTAACGAAGCCTCTTTAAAATACCTTACCGCTCTGTACATATCTTTTACAACAACATATCAGGGGCTCATATGAGCCCCTGATATATTTATCAAAATATTCAATCATTCTCAAACAACGGTGTAGAGAAATATCTCTCTGCAGTATCGGGAAGAACGGTTACAACAGTCTTTCCTTTGCCTAGCTTCTTTGCAAGTTTAAGTGCAGCGGCAACATTTGTCCCTGAACTGATACCGCACATTATCCCTTCTTTTCTTGCAAGGTCCTTGGCTGTCTGTATTGCTTCTTCATCGGTAACTATATAAATATCATCATAAATGCTCTGGTTGAGGTTGTCTGGTATTATACCGTCACCTATTCCCATTTGCAGATGTGTCCCGATATTTCCGCCTGCAAGGATCGCAGCATTCTCAGGTTCCACTGCCCAAATCTCAATATCCGGATACTGTGCCTTTAATACTTCCCCTATACCGATTATCGTTCCGCCGGTGCCTATTCCCGAGCAGAATCCGTGTATGGGTCCTGCGACCTGTTCCATGATCTCAAGTCCCGTATGATGCTTATGAACCTTGGGATTTGCCGGATTAGAAAACTGCTGGGGGATATATACTCTGGGATCTTCCTTTGCCATGTTTAAAGCCGTCTGAAGGCATTCATCCATACAAGCCCCTATATCACCGGCATCATGAATAAGTATAACTTCTGCTCCGTAGTGTTTTACTAAAAGTCTTCTTTCCTCACTCACACTGTCAGGCATGATTATCTTCGTAGTATAGCCTCTTACAGCTCCGATAAGAGCCAATCCTATGCCCTGGTTTCCGCTTGTCGGCTCTACTATAATGGTATCCTTGTTTATGATACCGTCTTTCTCCGCCTGTTTTATCATGTTGTAGGCTGTTCTTGTCTTTATAGAACCTCCCACATTTAATCCCTCATACTTGACCAGCACTTCTGCCGCCTCGGGATCGTTCATCCTGTTTAATCTTACCATCGGGGTATGTCCGATGTATTCCAAAATATTATCGCAGATCATCTTATCTTCCTTTGCTTTTTTTTGTGATAAGCATAGTATATCACAAAACCCGGAAAGGATACGATTATTTCTTTATCATCATTATACCAGTCAGCATGCTTCTCATTACAGGATTGTCCCTTCGCCATGAACACAGTTCGTCATCTTCTCTGGTACATCTGCCGGTATCAATAATGTTTTCCGTCTTTATTCCTTGTTTTTTAAGTGAGATAGTGATTGCTTTTTTTAGATCCAGATTGTACTTTTCCCCGTGAGGTTTTACAAATATCTCTTCAAGCTCCGTTTTGCTGAACCTGCCTGCAAACTCGTCCTTTAGCTCCGCTCCAACCTCATAGCAATCAGCGCAGATACAGGGACCGATTGCTATAAGCATATCCTTGGGATTGCTCCCATAGGTTTTTATCATCAGTCTTACTGCATTAGCTCCTATCTCCTTTGCAGTCCCTTTCCATCCGCTATGGACCATTCCTATTGCTTCATGCACGGGATCAAGTAGATATATAGGTACACAGTCAGCCTCGACAGTACATAGCATCAACCCTTTTTCATTGGTTATCATGCCGTCAAAGCCATCCTTTGTAAGAGGTCTTGTTACCATCTCTCCAGCATCTTTACGGGTAATGACCCTGATACCGTCTGAATGAGTCTGATTGAGCATGACCATATCGTTGATATCTATCCCGAGCGTGTCAGCGAGCCTTTTACAGTTTTCTTCCGCTCCCGGCTTGCCGTATTTCCATGCGCTGTCACGATTGGTCGTATACAATGATATAACAAGTCCCGTTTCATCTAGCGCTTCTACGGGGTAGTATTTTATCGTTTCCTTCTGACTTACCGGATGTCTCTCCCATGCTGTTTTTCTTGTATATGTTACATACCTGTACGGGATCTCTCCATCCACACAGGCATCAACAGTTTTGACAAATTCACTTTCATCAAACAGAGGAAAATACGTATCTCCCTCTATCAGAGCATCGATCTCGGTATTATACATTACATCAACAAGATCTATGGCCTCTTTGTAAAGTCCTGCTCCGCCCGATATGAATATATCCTTATCACCTGCAAGATCAATAGCTTCCTTAAGGGATTTAACGGTTTTTACACCTTCCTCATCAAAGTTCTTTGTATTGCTGACAACATATGTCATGCGATTCGGCAATGGTCTTCCTATCTCCTCATAAGAACGTCTTCCCATTACTACAACATTGCCGGTTGTCAGTTCTTTAAAACGCTTCTGTTCTCCCTTGATCCTCCAGGGGATCTGTCCTTTATTTCCTATGACTCTGTTTTTTGCATATGCGACTATCAGCGCTATCATCCTTATACTCCTTATCATTCAGATGCAACATATCTATAATAGCATACCGTGCAGGACAAGAAAAAGACCCATTGTCATAAGACAACAGGTCTTTAAAAGATATATGTTATTTCTCAGGGGCTTCTTCTGCTTCTTCAGACTCTGCAGCTTCCTCTACGGCTTTATTGTGCGGTGCTACAACACTGACAACCGGAGTCTCAAGATCAGTAAGAATTGTAAGATCTTTGTGTTTAGCTATATCAAGGTCAGCTACCTTAAGCGTATCTCCCAGTCTTAGGCTGCTGCAGTCAACATCGATCCTGTCGACCAAAGCTTCAGGCAATGCCTTGTATGATACTTCAGGTAAAAGCTGTTCAAGAATTCCTTCAACAACCTTATCCTTGTTATGAAGAACTATCTCGGCTACGGAATGAACAACCTCGCCTTTAACCAGTGCCTGGAAGTCCAGTTCAAGTACCTGTTTCTTGATAGAATCATAATCGATCTCTTTCAACAGAACATCGTATTTCTTGCCGTCCAGTTCAACAAAAAGCTGGCTTCCCTTCAAGCATGTCTTAAGGATCTGCTCGGCATCCTTCTTTTCGATCTTAAGCGGTATTGAGCCTTTGATCTCTTTGCCAAAGAGGTTGCCTGTCACAAAACCTTCTCTTCTTAATGCTTTTGCCTTTGTTTCCATGTCTCTTTTTTGTACTTTCAAAGTAGTCATTTGTCTTTTCCTCCGTTAGTTTCAAAAATTGAGAACAGGGAAGTTCGCGGAATGCCCATATTCAGTTGGCGTTTCGTTTATCTCGTTCTACCAGTGTTATAGTCCCTTTATAAAATAAAATCAAGGGGCATAAGCCCCTCAATTTATAAAAGATTTATAAAATTTTCAACCTTTCTCATCACAGATAAAAGGTTTTCCATATCCTTTAATACATCTCCTGTTTCCAGTGAATGATTGGCATCTTCAATACAATTTGCAGTCAGTTTTTTATTCCTGCATATATCTGAAATCATTTTCGGATCTGCATAAGGATCAGCGCTTCCATAAAAGATCAGACCGTTTCCTTCCTTAACAAACCTGTCTATGAATTCGAGCGGTGTAAAGCATATCTGCCTGGCATTTATGCCATGTCTGTCAGCATAAGCCGTTGCAACAACAGTACCTATGCTCTTTGATATAAATAAGACATTGTCAGCTTTTTCAAGGTCGACACATTCGAGCTTTTTACCTGTTTTATCAAGACAGTATTCCAAAGTATTTAGAAGAAACTGCTTATCCTTCAGTTTTTCCTTGCTCCAGTCTATCCCTGAAAAATCCAGATGTATCAGTTCATAGCCATAAACTGCGGCAAGCTTTCCTGCATAGTATAAAAGAGGCCTGTCCTTTGTATAGCCGACTCCCGGAAAGATTACTGCTATCTTTTTCATATATCATATTCCTCGTTAATCACATATCCGTGTTTTTTAAGTGTGTATACATAGCTTGAGTCTCTCATTCTTGCTTTCGATTCCTCGTACAGTTTTTCCATTTTCTTTCTTTTAATTCCAGTTGTAATCGTGATTATCTCATACAATCCGGCAATGATCACAATAAAAGAAATAAGGATAAATGATATCGGCACGAGCCACTTGATAGGATCTGCTCCCGTATACAAATAAATCCTGCTTACGTATATGCCTCTCCATCCAAATAAGGCTCCGATCAGTATGGCTACAGAATACCTGGTTACTTTAAACTCGTCTTCAGGAATCCCGTCTATTGCCAGTTCATAATATCGCGGATCCAAATACTGTGCCCCGCACTTTTTGCATTCTTTTAAAAGCTTGCCGTATTTTCTTGTACGTTCTTCATAAGTAAACAGCTTTTTATCGCATGAAGGACAGTGAAATTCTCTGCTCATTTCTTTTTCCTTATCTTTAGTACTCAGTCTTTATAGAGTCTAGGCCATAGATCTCCTTGAATCTCTGTTCCTCCTCAACAGACCTGATAAGCATTACTTCCGTGAAATGACCATCGCTTTTGTTTTTAAACCCTGCGACTTTTTCACCTGTACATATTGAACTCCTGATCACGGCATACTGTGTTTCGGGATCATATTTGAAAGTTTCTTTCAGTTTGTTATCTTCAGATCTTTTTCTAAATGAAAACATATGACTCATCTCATAAAACATATTTGCTTCTTAGAGTATGTTACAAAATAAGAAATGCAAAATCAATAAGAAAAAAGCTTCAACCTTTCGATTGAAGCTTTCATTCAGTGCCCAGAACCGGAATCGAACCAGTGACACGAGGATTTTCAGTCCTCTG
>JAGCXJ010000246.1 GCA_017961385.1 Lachnospiraceae bacterium | reverse complement strand
TGTCAACATTGTGAAGAAGGAAATCATATCCTCGCCTGTTGTACAGACCTGTAAGCGGATCATGAGTAGCTTCATACTCAAGCCTTTCCTTGCTCTCACGGCTGACTCGAGTCATCAGATTATATGTACGCGCAAGGAATCTCATCTCATATGCTCCCTTGACAACCAACACCTTTTCTTCACGAATTTTTTCTATCGCTTTCTTAAGCGGTATGAGTACTAGATTTCTCGTAAGCATTACTATACCAAGAAGTATAACGATCATCATGACTGTAAGTATGTGCTCTATCACTACCTGCCTTTTCATTCTGGAAGCATTCTCCATCTTTTTTTCATCGATGATTCCAACTAGTTCGTCAAGACACTTCTGCATGGACTCGGATATTGCATCCTTGCTTTTTCTATACTCGTCATCAAACAGCATATCCATGGCTAGCGCAAGCTTGCCCTGTTCATCCAGTGCTTCATCATGCTCAGACAAAACAATATCCATAACCTGTGGCGGATATTCATCCTGCGTATATCCGTAAGCCGATAGAGCAAGTCTGGCACTGTAGTACTCACGATCCATCAGTTTCATGGAAACATCCATTGCCTGTGCTAAAGTTATTACAGGTGTCGTATCCGCAAGATTCTTCTCAAGAATGTCAAGCGCTTTATCCCTTCTTTTCGTGACATAAGCTTCTTCAAGATAGTTATCAAGATATGTTCTGTCTCCGGTAATGACAAATGATCTCATCTGATCTGTCAGATAGTCCGATGCTATCTGAAGCTCATATGCGCTGCTTCTCCATACGATCAGATCATCAGTCGCTTCGCTAGTGACCTCATACAGTTCATTGGTCCTGTTCATTGCGAAGACAAGTACAGCAGATATCAGCAATGCAATTACCAGCATCACAATATTAACATGCCTTAGCGATATTCCCTTGTTTTTGATTTCTGAAAAGTATTTCTTCATTACTGTTTAACAGATGCCGCCATTCCTGCCAGATACCCGGACGTAAATGCCCACTGAAGATTGTATCCCCCGCACGTTCCGTCGATATCCAGTATCTCACCGGCAAAAAAGAGTCTCCTTATTATCTTTGATTCCATGTCTTTGGTTATCTGCGAAACATTCACTCCACCCGCTGTGACCTGAGCCTTGTTGAATCCGCAGTCACCTATTATCTCAACCTTAAAATGCTTAAGAAAATGTATCAGTTCATCTGTATCTTTTATCCGGTCACAGATGTATTTAGCTATTTTATCATTTACCACAAGCCCCAGAGCCTCAAATATACCCAATCTTTTTTCAACTGATGTCTCAAGAAAGCCTTTAAGATCAGCATCTCCCATATCCGGTACAAGATCAAGCTCAAGCCATACCTTGCTGCCACGAGATAAGGCTCTCACAGCATATCTGCTCATCTGCATTATGGGTATTCCGCTTATATTGTCATTGTTAAATATGATCTCTCCGCTCTCATTATCAGTTTCAGATCCGTCTATTACCAAAACTGTCCTGCATTTGCATCTGACTCCTGCCAGCAAGGAAAGTGAACTGTCCGCAAATCTCAAAGGAACCAGTGCAGGATCCTGCAGAATTATCTCATGGCCTAGCTTTCTTATGACTTTATTCAGATTTCCATCACTTCCGTGTGTAGGGCTTGCCTTTCCCCCTGCTGCAATTATTATCTTTTCGCAGCTGTATACTTCCTTATCTGTAGTGACTAAAAATCCACCGTCATTATTGATCTTATTATCCTTTTCCTGTGTTATATCAAGCGCCTTCTGACTGCATCGTATATCTACTCCCAGTCTTTTGCATTCATATAAAAGAGCATTTGCAACACTTCTTGCCTGCTCATTATACGGATATATATATCCGTTTATATCTCTGCATGTTACACCGAGTTCCCTCATAAAGCCCATCAATGCATCCTTGTCAAATCTTTTATAGGCATCATAGCCAAATTGAGGATCCTCTCCCCTGAATACCCTGCTGTCATAATACTGATTTGTAAAATTGCATCTGCCGTTGCCGGTGGCATAGATCTTCTTTCCGGGAATATCCTTCTGCTCTATGATGATGACATTGCTTCCTCTACGTGCAGCACTTATGCCAGCCATCATCCCTGCCGGACCTGCTCCAACAACAAGAACTTCACACTTTATTCTTTTGTCAGTCGGTCTATATTCCTGAGATTGCATTCAGATACTTCTCTTCCAGTCCGTCCTTTATTCCGTTTTTGGTTACCGCTATATAGATGAACAGTATTCTTGACTCTGTTGCTTTAACTAAAAAGATCTGGTGATTTCCATCACTGTTTAAGACAAATTTCCTGAATTTGGCTCCGTTTATAGTAACATCCTCATTGACATCTGTCGTGTAAGTGAAGAATATCTTTTCCTTCATCTGATCCTGTATGCTCTCAACAAAATCATCTGCAGAAAAGCCGTTGACATTATCCTCGCTCACAACCATAAGACCTCCTCTGGGATTATTGAGCGCGTACTCAGCCTTGAACGAATCCTTTCCACCCTGCAGATAACAATAACTAAGAGCAACTGCATAATCGTCGGAATCCATCGGATCCTCAAGGTAGGTCATATCAGAATCGGGTGTTACCTTAAACCCGTATATATCGTTGGTATAAACGCCGTCCTTTATCTTTCCCCCTCTGTAACTGCTACAGCCTATCAGCAATACTACTGCCAGAATAAGGCATATTAAATACGTAAATGTCTTTCGCATCCTGTCTGTCCCCCTCTTTTTAACGAATCTTATTCTATCATAAATCTTTTCAACAAAAAAGGTCGTCATTTATATGCCAAACGACGACCTTATATATAATTTTTTGCTTATACTCTGAAATACTCAACCATATCTGCAAGTCCCTTTGCAAGATCGTTCATGTTCTTGTTATCCTCGCTGATCGTATTGATATTCTCAGTTACATTTCCAAGGGATGCTGTGATCTCTTCGTTGGATGCCGAGTTCTCTTCAGATACGGCAGACAGATTGCTAACATTCTCTGTTATTACATCCTTGATATTTATGAGATTCTTTGTCTTTCCACCTATGCTCTCAATACCGGAAACAGCCTTGTTGATCTCTTTTTCAAGTACATCAAATTTGGCCATTGTATCTCCCAAAAGTCCCTGTTCCTTGGATATTGCTTCACGAACATTTTCTGACATGTCCACACAGTCATTTGACTGAACCTTGATCTCATTGACTATATCAGCTATCTCAAGTGCATATTCATTACTCTGTTCTGCAAGTTTTTTGATCTCTTCAGCAACTACGGCAAATCCTCTGCCTGCCTCTCCGGCTCTTGCTGATTCTATAGAAGCATTCAGTGCAAGGAGATTTGTCTGACTTGATATATCTGAAATAAGATTTACTGCATCCGTGATCTTTCCAACTGATTCATGTGTCTTTGCAATACTTGCAGAGATCTTCTCTACAGCATCCGTAGTCTGCTTGCTGCTTACATCCATCTCGCGGATATAGTTTACTGCATCTACATTTGCCTTGTTCATTGACTTTGCACCGTTAGTCAGCTCATCAACGTTTACAGATATGTCGTTGATGATTCCATCCATATCGATAACCTTGGTGTTGATGTCCTGAACACTGTCAGCTATGGAGAATGCACCTTCTGAAATATCTCCCATAGCAACAGATATCTGCTCTGTACCCTCTGCAGTCTGCTCAGACAAAGCTGCTACCTCGTCAATACCGTTTACAAGTGTTGCAGACGAATCCTTAATATCGCTTACTACGCTGCCGATAGAATTCTGAAGCTTCTCTGCAGAAGCTATCAGAGCCTTAGTCTCGGCAAGTTTGGATTTTATATTTATACTCTGCGAAAGATCTCCCTCCGCTATATCGTGTATGCTGTCGGCAACCGCTGCAAGAGGATTAACCACTATCTTTGCAACAAATATAACAGCCAGAGCAAATCCTACAAAGAGCAATATGCTCATTATTATGAAATTGACAAGCAGCTGCATCTTTTCAGCTTTGACTTTTTCAGCCGTTATTCCGGCGAATGCCATTCCCCACATAGAGCCATCAACATTCGATATAGGTGTATAGAATACATAATAATCTGTTTCATTGATCACTACATCATCCGAATAATAGTCATCACCCTTAAGACATGTCTCCCATACAGCGAAATTGCACTGCGTTCCTTCTATTCTCTCACCGCTTGCATCTCTGATAGTTGTAACAAATCTGACGTTATCCTTAAACAGCGTAAGATCGACATTTCCTTCAGCCCCCATGAAATCCACGTAGTCGGTTTCATATTCGATCCCTCCTCTGTTTTGTATATCCCATTCATAATATGCCTTCAGACCATTGGCAGCTATCTCAAGACTGTGCCTTGTCTGATCTTCCATTGCTGATGACAGCTTAAAGTATGCCATGATCAATAACAGGATCATAACAACTAACATAGGTATGAGACCTATCATGAGAAGCATCTTCTTCATGTTCAGTCCTCTACCCTTATGAATATCGTTCATACCCTTCTCCTCCACATCTACATAAATATTGTCTGATACTAAACAGATGCTAATGCATTATTATAGTATATTATATCATTCAACCGTAATAAATGTGCATAATCTATTTCTTCTTATTTATTATGGACTTTTTATATACAACTTAACAATTTATATGATAATATATACTCACTGGGGGATGAGAAGGAAGTTGGAGGTATCAATAATGAAAAAACTCTTTTCTAAGGCCAACATGTCTTTTATGATGGCCTTACAGCTCTTTGTATTGCCTATGGTAATATGTCTTATCATCGCAAGTATTTTACTCGGTTACGAGATGGATGTTACCTATAACAATGCCGAATCCCTTTACTATGAAACTCTTTATCAGATCAATACCAAGCTTGTAAACGGCGACCGTGATTTCTATCAGGCTATGGTTGCTGCTCAGCAGTATATAAGTGTTTCCCAATCCGATGGTAATCTTCCTCCTGAAGTAATGGATGCACTTTATGCTGCAAGACTGGCTACTTATGAAGAAAATCTGGGTCAGTTCATAGAAAGAGTTAACGGCGCTTCCGATATTGCAAAGCAGAATCCCAAACTTTATACTGAAACTCTCATAGACGGAAAGAATTACAAACAGTACGAGGAAGAATTCTTTAAAAACTATGATGAATGGCTCAATTCATATAATTTTGTCACCAATGAGGGTGATATCACTGCTTTTAACGAACAGTTCGAGGTTACGAGAGAATCTATTTCAGATATAACCGATATAGTAGAGACATGGGCGCTTGAAGAAGCTGAGGCAGCAAGAAAGTCTCTTCATACCAAAGCTACGGTCGCATTGATAATCTTCCTGGTAGTGATAGCTTTACTCTACGTTCTTGTTGTCGTTACCGCTAAATCTCTTTCAGACGGAGTCAAGCGTATAGCAAACAGCATGGACAGAATGGCAACAGGTGACTTTGCTACCGAAATGGATGTAGCATCTCCGATAAAGGAATTCAAGAATATCGGACTTTCTTCAGAGAACATGCGTCGGAGCCTTCAGACAGCTATCGGCAGGATCATCGGTGATGCTCAGAGTGTTGACAACGTAGCTATAGAGACAAAGGAAAAGATTTCTGACGGGCAGCGTGCAACTGCTGATATCAATCAGGCGGTTTCAGATCTTGCAAACGGTGCGACTGATATGGCTAACGATGTTCAGACTACTCTTGATATCACGATCAAGATCGGCAATGCCGTAGAAGATGTTTTAGGTGCCGCAAATTCAAACCTCGAAAACGGACGTGCAGTTATCAACGAATCTACAAGAGTTCAGGGTCAGCTCAGCGAACTGATGACCTCCGGCAAGAATACAAGAGAAAAAGCAAAACAAGTATCTGATTCAGTTACCGAAACAGCAAATGTGGTTGCTCAGATCAGTCAGTCGGCAGAACTCATAATCTCTATCGCAAATCAGACCAACCTTCTTGCGCTTAATGCTTCTATCGAAGCCGCAAGAGCCGGAGAAGCCGGTAAAGGATTTGCTGTCGTTGCCGACAACATCAAGGATCTTGCTTCCGAATCAAATGATGCAGCTAACGAGATCACAGGTATGCTCAAGCAGATCACGACTCTTTCCGATCGTAACAGAACCCTCACAGAGGATATTAGGACTGCTACGGAAGATGAAGGAACTGCTCTTAACAGCATGAGTGATTCATTTAAGGATATGCTTAATCTGCTTCGTGAATCTGAAGAAGGCAACAATCAGATAGTTTCACTTGTTCAGAGTCTTGATGATAACAAGAATTCCATCCTTGATTCTGTTGAATCTCTTTCTTCAGTGTCTCAGGAGAATGCAGCTTCCACCGAAGAAACAAGTGCCTCTTTATCAATGCTTGATTCCAACATGGAGAATGTTGTTGAACAGGCAGAAAACCTAAAGATGGTTGCGGAAGAGTTGCGTGAAAATGTAAGCATGTTTACAATCTAGTTTATTGATAGTCATATGATTAAGCAAAGCCCGTTCAGTATTATCTGAACGGGCTTTAGTGTTCTTATCTGTTTCTATTAAAGAGTCGAATAACCGTAACCGTTGCATATCGCATCTATCGGTATGCCTGCCTTGCACAGCGGACAGTCATCATGACTGTATCCTGCATAGTCCGGAAGATCTCTTATCGAATAGAGTGATCTTATCGGTGTACCGTCTATCATCTGTGTTGCTACAGAGTATATCGCAGATATGCCTATTGGTTCACCGCCATAAAACTTAACCGAACGAAGTGCACTTCTTAAAGTTTCACCGGTAGTTGCAGTATCGATCAGTATCAGCACTCTCTTGCCTTTTATCATATGCTGATTGTTTTCCCTGAACATCATCTGTCCGCTGGTATTATACTCAGTACTGGTTATATAGATCGTCTTGTGGGCATTCGCTGATATCATACCTGCTTTAGTAAGCTTATTGGCCAGATATGCACCAACGACCTCCATACCGTTGAGGCAAAGAATGGTATCGATGATATCACTTGCTAAATACATCTCAGCCAGTTCCTCGCCGGTTGCCCTGGCTTCACGCTGTCTTGCCTTCATATCGCTTAAGTCCATGTAATAGTTTACATGCGAATTCGGCGTAACAAAGTGTCCCGGAATGTAACGAAGAACAACGTCTTTGTTTTTTGAATAATCAATCTTTTTGTAGTCCTGCATAGTCTTTCCTCCTGTCTTTGTTTTTGTTGTATAAAACTATCAGCTCATAAGTTGATGCATTACCATACCCATGGTGGTTGTTATAAAACCTCCAACTGTATAGATCGTATCAGTCAGTTCACAAAAATAGAGTCCGTAAGTCTTGTTTTTATATACTATCGGATACACCGCCATACAATCCAGATGACTCATATCCTCTACCACTCTAAACAGCTCCTTTGTCTTTCTTTTCTGACGTTCTTTCGGAGTAACATATATCTCACCGTCTTTTATAAAGCATTTCATATTGATGTCGTCAGGGTAGCTGACATCTTCATGTTCTTTTCTTTCGATCGGTTCATCAAACATATAGAATGATCCGCTCTCAACACAGATAAGACCCATATTTTTTATGTATTCTGCCAGAGTCTTATCTTTATCATCCAGATAATCCATACCGATCACAAGATGACTTCTCAGTTTTTTTACATGGCCGGATGTGATATTTCGCTGGTCGACATTTATTTTGCACATCTCCCTTATGCAATCATCTCTCATTCGCAAGAACAGTCTGTTTATAACGGAATTGACTGCCAGAGATTTCTGGATCACATTGATCGCGTTCTGAAGCTTCTGTATGCACTCAAGCAGTTTAGCCGCATCCGTGTAAACCATTGCCCCATTTGCAAAAAATACATCGATCATCTGAGCGATCTCGTCAAATTCTTCGACCGGCATAAATCTGTTTCTGTATGCATTAAGTATCCGTGATATGAACTCATAATACAGTCTGCGAAGATCTACAGCTGATCTTCTTATCACCGAACTCTTATATCTGTAAAAGCAGTCATCAAACATCCTGTATATAAAGTCTTCATCGATTTCCAGCAATTCCTTGTTAGTATAATGATACATTTCATATGGCAATGACTGTCTTCCGTAAAGCCTGGTCCTTACCTTGTCTGATCTGACTTCCTTGCCATTCATCATATCAAGAAGCAGATCCACCGCTCTCTTTCCAAGAGTTATATCATCGGGTCCAATGGAAGTAAGCGAAGGATTCATCTCGCTTGAAAGCCTGGTATTGTCAAATCCAAAGACCATTATATCCTTGCCGGGAACAAGGCCTTTGTCCGCCATTACATTATAAAGTCCACGTGCAGATGTATCATTAACACAGAATATTGCTTCAACACTCGGATTATTCTCAATTAGCCTTCTTGCAGCTGCTTCCGTATGCGAGGACATATCAGTCGCCTCAAAGAAATGCTCACTGTAGGGCAGACCGTTTTCTTCAAGGCACTTTATGAATATTTCTTTTCTGTCCAGCGCATCATGGTTATAGTCTTCTCCGCCCAGCATGCATATACTGGTAAATCCGTTAACATTTACAAGGTAATCTATAGCCTCTCTGATACCCGTTTCATTATCATAATTGACTGTCACGAAATCCGAATCCTGGGATGATATGAGAACCTTTGGTATGTCACCGTATTTTTCTACAAATCTGTGTATCTCATCACCGCTTACCTTCCAGCCCATACTGCCAATAGCAAATATGATGCCATCCGGATTGCATTTTGATGCCAGACTGTATACACCGTTGAACATGGCATCATACTGCCATACACCTACATTGCTGTCCTCATTTACAAGCACCTCTCCCGGAAGTATCATCAGGTGGATATCCTTCCCCTGAGGTATCGCACTTCTTATGCTCTCAACAAGGTCTCTACAGAACTCATTTGTAATATTTCCGGCTATGACAGCTATTGTTTTTTTCTTATCTTCTTTAGCCATAGTAATAATCCGTATTATCAGTCAAAGATGTTATCCGACGGTTTTGAAAAGAGATATCCCTGCGAATAATCTATCTCATAACTTTCCATCTTGTCCTGGATATCTTCATTTTCAACAAATTCGGCGATGATATTGATCTCTCTTTCAGACAGTTTCTTCCAGCCTGATATCAAAGCTATCAGATTCTCGGCTTCCTTACTGTCAACGCATCGTTTTACTATCGAACCGTCTATCTTTAGGTAATCGAAATGAATGCTCATAACATGCTGCAGATTAGAAAATCCGCTTCCGAAATCGTCAAGTGCAATCTTTCCTCCTAGATTATGAACATTGTCAACGAATGAAACGATCGTTTCGTAATCGTCAATATCCTCATTCTCAAGAATCTCAAACATGAAATTCTCCGGATATGGAGTCGTTCCAAGAAAGTCATATATATAATCAGTGATCTCTCTGTTTCTTATATCGCGTATACCGAGATTGATGCTTACGCCTTTATCCTTAAGTCCTCTAAAATGCTCAAATACCTTTTTAAGCATCATCTTTGAGATCGTGTCATACAAAATGCCATAACTTCTTGCAACATCTAAAAAACTGTTGGGGTAATAGAGACGTCCGTTTTCATCCATCAGGCGCATGAGAGCTTCATAATGCTCGATATTGCGTCTGCTGTTGCAGAATATTCCCTGATACTGAGGAATGACCTTATCATTGGCTATCGCATACTTGATGACATTGACCATGTGATATCGATCCCTGATACTCTCTTCGTCAAGATTGCTTGACTGTGCATCACATGCAAAAAACTGGACGTTCTTCTGCATCATTGTGATCCTTGCCCTGTTATATATTGGAGTAAGGTTTTCCAATGTACAGTTATCGATAACACAAAACAGTGGTATTATCGCAATAAACTCATCGTTGGCGGCAAATAATTCCTGCTGGAGCATCTCCATATCCTTAGTGAATTCTGTAAAATCCACCATGTAGGAACGCGCTCCTATAGCAATACGCCAGTTGTTCTCACAGTATATGTGATATCCTTTTGCTTCGGCAGCCTTTTTACACTTCTTTATGTAATTCTTATTTGTAAGTTCTATCAGTTCCCTTGAAAATACCGAGCTCATGCTTTCGACATCGACGACACTGATCATGCACATCCTGTCATAGCCTTTATACTTGATATCCATATTCATAGCTGCCACATTCATGATACCCGTATCACTGTTGTACAGCAGCTTTGATGCGCACTCATGGACAAACTGCTTGATCTCATCATCTTTGTCATCCCAGACCTCTTCCATGGTCATAAGATAATCCATGAGTTCCTCATTATCACGCTCAAGTGAAACTGTATGTGTAAAGACATATGGATTGTATGCCTGTATCTCAGGCTGTTCGCCCATTACAGATACTACAAAGCAACTGTTACCGAAAACATTCTTTTTGCCGTTGTAGAATATCTCTCCTCCGGTAAGACATCCGCAGATATTGGTATTCTCGTAAACAGATATCTCCCATTTAGCACAGTTTGAATAAATGAGCGGTCTTGTCATGCATGAATAGCCAAACAGCGTCTGAGCCTTCTCAAAAGAGGATATCCTGTTAAACATTCTCTGATTGTCATACACGATCTTATTTGCATGAATGAACGCTCTTTTTATCCTGCTTCCTTTTTTTATCCGCTGGTTGGTAACCAGTCTTGATCTCTTCTCGTTCGCATCTATCCCAGGATGTGCTTCATAAAACTCTTTATAATCTTCACTATCGATCGGATACATTTCGCTTAAGCTTTCCTGGTCATAGTACTGTACAAGAAGTGGAGCATCCTCTTTATCAAGGAATACATAAGGGAAAAGATATGCAAGATCCTTTCTCTTTTCCAGAACACCGCTAAGACGGTCAT
>JAGCXJ010000245.1 GCA_017961385.1 Lachnospiraceae bacterium | reverse complement strand
CTCAAAGACGTAGTAGAAAAGCAGTCAGACAAAAAACTATTTGATGACAGTCCGGTTGTTTCAGAGATCGTAACAGTCAATACTGAGATAATCGAAGACGGTCTGAAAGAGATGGGAACTTTAATAACTCAGGAATACTATTTTACCCAGGTTGAAGAATACAAGAGTACTGAAAGAGTCTGGATTTTTGATTCAAAAGCGTCTTTCATATTCAGCTATGATGGTGTCGTTACCGCAGGTATCGATTGCAACGATATCGATATTTCAAAAGATGATGAAGCAAAACTGATCAAAGTGCAGATACCAAAATCAGAAATAATAGGTGTAAATATCGATCATGACAGTTTTAAGATCTATGAAGAAAAGGAAGGTCTGTGGAACAAGCTCGATATGACCAAATACAATAACTCGATAATAGAATTCGAAAATGAGGCAAAAAGCAAGGCATTAAATAAAGGTATTATCGATAAAGCTGATGAAAACGCTAAAAATCTAATTGAATCATTTATTAATACATTATTAGAAGATAATGAGTATTCAATAGAATTTATAAACAAATAAAGGTGTAGACCATGAAAATATATAAATCAATAACAATAATCCTTTTACTGATTCTTATCTTGTTAATCTCTGTCACCAAGATAACTCCTGTGGCAACAGATTTAGATACCCATTCCCATACAATAGCTCAGATCGATGAAGAGATCGCAAGTGTTATGAAGCTTGCTGCCGGCGCCACAGCCGCATCAGCTGCCATATCATTGCTGCCGGATGATCAATGCACACCTATAGCTGAGCAGTTCGCTGAACTTGGCACTTATTTTGTAGTTGTTCTCAGTGCTCTTTATCTTGAAAAGTATCTCGTAACGATAATTGGATATGTCTCATTTTGCGGCATGATCCCCCTTGCATGTATTATCGGAGGAATAGGATTATTTGCTCAAAGCCAAAAGATGAAGATTCTGTCTTTGAAATTTGTGATCTTCGCAATCGCTCTTGAATGCATTATTCCAATAAGCGTAAAAACATCGGAGATTATATATAATAACTATAGCCAAACTATAGATCAGACTGTAGATAGCGCAAATGAACTTAGTATTGTAGATGAAGATCAGACTACGGTAGAAAGATTCATGTCCTGGATCGAAAATGCGGCAGGTACTATTGTTGAATATGTAACCGGTCTGCTCAGCAGATTTATTGAGGCTATTGCAGTTATGATAGTTACGTCATGTCTGATACCGATACTTGTGATCATATTCTTTGTATTTTTGATGAAGATATTGTTTAATGTTGATGTATCTACTTCAGATTTAAGAAGACTGATACCCGGTAAACACATATAGTCTTGTTTAAAAATATTCATATTTTTGATATACTAACGTGGAATTAAAAGGAGGATAATGTATGAACCCCATTTACGAAAAACTGCAAAAATGTCTTGAGAGTGTAAGAGCAAAAACAGATTTTGTTCCCAAAGTAGCGATTGTGCTTGGATCCGATCTTGGCGACTATGCAAACGATATAAAAGTTGAATGTGAAATCGATTATCACGATATAGAAGGCTTTCCGGTATCTACAGTTCCGGGCCATGCCGGAAAATTCATTTTCGGTTATGTAGGAGATGTTCCTGTAGTATGTATGAAGGGAAGAGTACATTACTATGAAGGATATCCTATCAGCGACGTTGTACTTCCTACACGACTTATGAAGCTCATGGGAGCCCAGGTGCTGTTTTTAACAAATGCATCTGGAGGACTCAATACATCTTTTTGTGCAGGTGATTTTATGATGCTCACGGATCATATAGCCTGCTTTGCACCAAATCCGTTAATAGGTGCCAATATAGATGAACTCGGAACACGTTTCCCCGATATGAGTCATGTATACGACAAAGATCTTAGAGATATAATCGAATCGACTGCTAAAGAAAACAATATAAAGCTTCAAAAAGGAGTTTATGCACAGCTTACAGGTCCTTCATTTGAAAGTCCTGCGGAAATAAGGATGTTGCGTACACTTGGTGTGGATGCAGTTGGCATGTCTACAGTAGTTGAAGCTATAGCAGCAAATCATATGGGTATGAAGATTTGCTGTATCTCATGTGTCTGCAATCTTGCAGCCGGCATGACTGATAACCCGCTGACTCACGATGAGGTACAGGCTGCAGCTAATGAAGCTGCGCCAAAATTCAAAAAACTTTTAACTGAATCTGTTAAAAAGTTTATTACAATACTTTAAATGATTAGGGAGAGATTTATGAATATCAGATTATATAATGCCAGAATACTTACAATGGTTGACGGTGAAGATATATTTGAAGGCGAATTGTGGGTAAAGGACAATAAGATAGCTTATATAGGTGAATCAAAAGATAGCTCCGAATCATGGGATAAGGAGATTGATTGTCAGAAAAACCTCTTAATGCCTGGATTTAAAAATGCACATACTCATAGTGGCATGACAGCATTTAGATCACTTGCTGATGATCTTAATCTGCAAGACTGGCTCAACAACATGATCTTTCCAAGAGAAGCAGTAATGACCGGAGAGGATGTTTACTGGCTTACCAAACTTGCGATACTCGAGTATCTGACTACTGGAGTTACACTTATAGGTGATATGTATCTTACACCTGATACCATACTTGATGCTTGCGATGAAATGGGTATGAGATGCGAGATGGTTTCGGGACTTAACAAATTCGGTCCGACTGTTGAGGTTTTGGAACATAGATACAATGACTTAAACGGCAAGTCCCCATTAGTTGGATTCAAGATGGGAGTCCATGCTGAGTATACATGTGACAAATCTCTGCTTAAAGAGGTCTCTGAGCTAATTCACCACTATAAGGCTCCTTTATATGTACATATGTCTGAGACAAAGAAAGAAGTAGATGAATGCAGGATCAGATACAGCATGAGTCCTGTTGCCTTTTTTGACAGTCTCGGCCTTTGGGATTTTGGCGGATGCATATATCACGGAGTATGGTGTGATGATCATGATATGGAAATACTTAAAAAGAGGGGAGTATCTGTTGTCTCAAATCCGGGAAGCAACACAAAACTGGCGAGCGGAATAGCTCCTATTTCTAAGTATCTGGAAAAAGGCATACTTGTTAGTCTGGGAACTGATGGCCCGAGTTCAAACAACTGTCTTGATATGTTCAGAGAAATGTTTCTTGTTACCGGCCTTGCCAAGCTTAAAGAGATGGATCCGAAGGCAGTTGCTGCTGACGAAGTATTAAAAATGGCTTGTGTTAACGGTGCTTTAAGTCTTGATCATAAAGATTGTTCAGATCTTAGTGTGGGTAAATTTGCAGATATTATCATGATCGACCTTAAACAGCCTAATATGCAGCCTATTCTCAATATTCCTAAAAACATCGTATACAGCGGTTCAAAGAGTAATATAAAGATGACAATGATAGACGGAAAGATCTTATATATGAATGGACAGTTTTTGCAGGCTGATGCAGACGTCATTTACGAGAAATGCGCCGAAATAACCGAAAGGTTAAAGGATATTTAAAGCGGGGATATGACACAGGTAATCATTATAACTGTAGCTGCATTGTTGATTTTTTTTGGAGCAGGTTACAGGAAGGAACAACTTGATAAGAAAGCTTATAAAGAAAAACTAAAAAAAGATTATGGCAAGATAAGTACCAGGAAGCTTTCTTCAGAAGAGCTTAAAAGCATTAAGGGTTACACTAACTATCATTTGCATGATGATTTGATAGATGATATAACCTGGAATGACCTCGATATGAATCTCGTATACTCTAAGATGAATTATTGCAAATCATCTGCAGGAGACGAATATCTGTATTATATTCTCAGAAGTCCTCAAACTGCTGGTTACGACTGGTCGGATATTGAAAATAAGATCGATCATTTTAAAGAGGATTCTGTATATCGAACTGAGCTTTCAGTATGTCTTCATGACATTGGAAGAACCAAGAACTACAGCATATACAGCTATATCGACAAACTCGATGAAGCAAAAAGAACTTCAGCGTTTATGACGATTGCAGGTGTTCTGATGTATATTCCTGCAATTGCGATCTGCTTTTTCAATCTCGTAGTCGGTATTTCTTTGATATTTGTTTTGGCGCTTTTTAACATAGCTACATACTTTAAGCAAAAAAGTATAATAGAACCGTATATTATATGCTTTGAATATGTATTCAGGATACTCAAAAACTGTGATCAAATTACTCAAGTCATAAAGAACGGCTCTGATATACTAAGCCAAGAAATGACTGACCTGGTCAGTATCTCAAATGATTTTCGATCATTCAAAAGATTTTACTCGCTTGTGATCGGAGACCTAGGAAGTGGACCACTTGGCATAGTACTCGATTATATAAAGATGCTTACACATCTTGATCTGATAAAGTTCAACACGATGCTTGATCAGATCAAGCTTCATCGAGATCACGTAGATAAGATTATAACAATTATCGGGAAGATCGATTGCTACATTTCAATAGGTGAATACAGGACATCGCTTCTACAATTCTGTATTCCCAAACTAGATGATACTTATGACGGTATTAGGATAGAAGACGGATATCATCCGTTACTAGACAATCCGGTTCCCAATAGTATTAATACCAATACATGTGTACTTTTGACCGGTTCAAATGCATCGGGTAAATCTACATTCTTAAAAATGGTAGCTGTAAACGCACTTCTATCTCAAACCATCCATACTAGCTGTTCCAAGGAATATGAAGCACCCTACTTCAATATCTATTCGTCACTTAGTTTAAAAGACAGCATAGT
>JAGCXJ010000244.1 GCA_017961385.1 Lachnospiraceae bacterium | reverse complement strand
GTAGCTTTCCCCGTTACGTTTGTATCATCGGCATTGGCTATCGTCGTATAATCCCATGTGGTTCCCTTCTTGATCGTAAACTCGTAGTTTCTCTTGTCAAATGCAGGTATTAAAGAATCTCCTTCAACAACACCGCATACCGAACAGTACTTTGATGAATCATAGTTTGCTCTCACCCATGTATGAGGACGCGTTCCTCCCTCAGTGATACCGCCGACCGCACATTTTCTTGGATGTAAACATGTAGCTTCGATCCAGTCATGATCTGCATTGCCGCCTTCTGTCGCACCGCAGACTCTGCAGGTCTTTGGATGCTCGCAGGTTGCAGCCATCCAGTCATGACCCAGAGGCTCGCCTTCAGTTTTACCGCACACTGAGCATGTCTTTGGAAGGGTGCATGTAGCCTCAAGCCATTCATGCCCGAGCGGCTCTCCCTGAGTCTCGCCGCAAACCTTGCAGGTCATCGGCTCTTCGCAGGTAGCTTCCTGCCAGTCATGCTTTAAACAGCAGCCATCTATCATCATTATGCAAAGTATCAATAAAATGCATGTAAGCAATCTTTTCATATAACAAAAGACCTCCTTTTACATTCTACCACATAACACCGTATTATTAAACCAGCCCCATAAAAAGGGAATAGGCCATTCACTCGGTGAATGGCCTCTAAAGGGGGAGTATATTTTGTTTCGTCAATTGAGACGTTTCACACCTTTCGGTGTAGGAATCAAGTTTTATCTGTCTTGATGTGTATACTATATCAGATGCAGTGTAATAAAAGTGTAATAGTGAAAAAAAGTTTTTTTCCTGTGTTTTCATCTGTCGATCAGCATCCTTACCCTGTTGTAGTAGTTTAGCTTGGAACTGCTCGCATCCGTCTCGAGTACTGCTATAGATGCCCCGGGAAATTCTCTCTGAAGATAAGGATACATCCCTCTTCCGGCACATACATTTGCCATGCAGCCAAACGGCGCTATGCATAAAACCTTCTTGATGTCGTTATGTATATAGTCGATCACCTCTGATCCCATGAGCCAGCCGTCTCCTATGGTAAACGTACGCGATACGAGGTCTCTCGATCCGTTATCCATAGCCTCATAATTGCTAAGACAGTGGAATCCGTATTCCTTTAGCGCATCGATCATCGCATCCTGCAGATGGACCACCAGTTTCTTTACTGCTTCAAATCCCATGCGCTCTATGTTATATCTGTCAGGCTTATGAGAATCTATGTAGTAAAGAGCATACCACGAAGCTCCGTTGACATGAGCCTCACAGCCGTTATCCTCAAGAAACTTAACGATATCCCAGTTTCCGAGAGCGCAGTATTTAACATAGAACTCGGCTACGACTCCTATGATCTGTCTTTTCTTCTTGTCACGCTCTATCTTGCTGAAAGACTCTGCTATCTTTCTAAAATTGTCCTTCATCCTGCCTATAGTAAGGTTTTTAGCGAGTTTGAGATCCTCTGATAATACATCTGTCCAGTGCTTTGAGAGCTTATCCGTATCACCTTTGTTTATCTCATAAGGTCTTACCTGGTTAGATAAAAGCATTATGATATCACCGTAGAAAAGGCCGAACACTCCGCGTATCGCAAGATCATAGTTTATCTTAAGAGATATATCATCCCTGACATGTCTGACGTTTATCGTAAGGACTCTTACATCCCCAAAATGCGACATCTCAAGGGATCTTTTCATCAATCCTATGTAGCAGGCTCCTCTGCACTCATCACCGGCGGGAGGCATCGAAATAAAAGTCTTCTTGGGATCATAAAGACCGCTCTTTAGAGCTCTTACAACCTGGCCTGTCATGAGCACATACGGATAGCATATATCATGATTGGAATATTTAAGTCCCTCACTCCTTACTTCAAATTCATCACTCTCATCAAGAGGAACAACACAATAACCCTTGCTCCAGAACATGTATTTGAGCAAAGGAAAATGGCTGTCGAGAGTGGCAGGCAGCAATATCGTATTCTCTTCTTTCTCACTAAGGATCTTGTACATAGATTCATTATATAGGATTTTTTAAGATAAAAAAACGCTTACGTAAAAAGAACCCGAAATGATTTCGGGTTCATGGTTTGTTTTATATTAATCATAAGACACGATCAGACTCTTGCTTTTGCTCCGATAACGGTCTTTCCGAATACAGCATAAGAGCCACGCTTCTTATCGGATAATTCTTTTCATCCATCTTTTTCTTTGGCGTGATATAAAAGACTACCGCTACTCTTCCCTTGTTATATATCACTTCCTGGTATGATGAGGATATTGAGACGGTTTTTAAATAGTTAAATCCGTGTTCTTCAAGCTTTGCAGTCGCATCGCCGTATGTGTCATCATTTCTTACCCCCAGGATGTCTGATTCTCTGTCGTTATTGTTTATCTCAACTCTGCTTAGATAAATGCCGTCAAGTCCATAAACGGGGTATCCTTTACCGGTTACCAGACCTTTAGCAGAATTCTCAGCATACGATGTATCATGACTGGGATTATCATCAAGTTCTATATCTCCTAATGATTTCATGAATTCTACGCCGATATTGCTGTTTTCATTGACGTATTTGATCGTTTCGAAATCCTCATCTGTGACCTCAAACAGCCGCTTTGGCAGTTCAACATCATCAACTACATTCCAAAACAAAACCCTTGCCTGAGTTCCTTCCATATATCCGAAGCCATAGTATAAGCTATGCACCTTCTTAATCGAATAAAAGACAGCTTTGTATTCCACAGTCCCTCCGTCTTTATATCCTCTTTTAATAGGAATGCAACACAGTATGATCAGTATTATGATAATGACCGGTATTATCTTCTTTTTATTCATTCTATTATCTTTCTTTATATATCATCTAATGTACGAAGCATTCTATTTAACAGAATCGGGTGATCTCAGATAATCGGTAAGATGGAAACCTTCCTCGATATCATCGGTACCCAAAAGTATGACATTCTCTCCGTCATAATCAGCGATATGAAAATCATCGCTCTTTATGATCCTTATAAGCCTTTCAAAGAATGCATTTAAATCCTTTGCAAGTACTGCCTTGTTGCCTTCGTCTCTGCCAAAGTTTATTATCTGTCCGGCTTTGCCGTTCGGACCCGGAGCAAGATCTATGCCTATAAAGTTTCCGGAGCCGTCAGTACAAAAGGGTATCCATTTGGCATCGGCATAACATCTTTTGATGCTCGCCATGGGAGTCGAGGAAAAGCTGCCGCTATTGTTTATCTTGGGATCATCCGCTATTTTCTTTAAGCCTCTCCATTCATTAATGAGCGACTCAAGGCTCATAAAATGAAGTCCCATTATCATGCCGCACATTGCCTCATTATCATCACCGTTATTGGTAAGATACAGTTCCTTTAAATACTCCGGGAAACGAACTCCGATCGTATTTTCTGCTCCGCTTATATCTTTAGCGCTTGCTCCTTCATTTAATGTCTCGCTTAACTGAGGCATCTTTTCAAAGAGCATTTCCTTATATGTGTTCCAGCTAAATGACTCTGTCCTTTTTCTTCTTATCAGGCGCATTCCTGCAGTATAACTCAGTGCTCCGAGTATAAGAGCAATGACAATCAGGATGATAGCCTGAAGGATGTTTTCACCGGAAGAAAACCCGATCTCTAATACTAACAATGCAAAACCGAAAAGGATAATACCTATCTTTTCAAGAAATACTCCCCCGATATGCTGATTCTTTCTAAGCCCTGTTATCGACAGTATCATACAGCCGATCGCTATGATACTTATGATCAGAGCCCCCGCTGCCATTGACTTTTCATCAAGAGATGTCAGTGCCACTACATCAAAAAGAAGTATGACCAAAACAGAAAATATGATAGTAATTATATAATATGCTTTTCTCATAAAACCTCGCTTAATCCTTTGTCTGCTTATTACAGCGTACAACCTTTATCGCTTTAATTCAACATATTCATATATTTCCAGGTTATCTCTCAACGCGTACCAAAGATACGTATCTTTTCCTCTACTGTCTTTTTCATCTCATCTATCTCGTAAGGTATCATTTTCGTTACCGTATCCATACCTTCCGATACTGCTTTTTGTATTCCGCGCATGCCTGCCTTGTCAAGATCCGTAAAGATGTTTACCTTGCATACTCCCTTGCTTATCGCGATCTTAAAATCATCATCCGACAGGCCGCTTCCGCCGTGAAGTACTAGAGGCACTCCGGTCTTTTTTGCTATAGTATCTATCCTGTCAAAGTCAAGCTTCGGTGGAAACTTATAGTCTCCATGTGCATTTCCCACCGCAACGGCTAGCGCATCCACTTTTGTTCTTGTAACATAGTCATAAGCCATATCTGGATCAGTATAGAAATCCTCGGGTCTTGAAAGCTTTCCTTTTCCCGCATTATCACCCACATGTCCCAGTTCTCCCTCGACTGTCGCATTCCTCTCATGACAGATTCTGACCATCTCGGATACCTGTTTGACATTCTCCTCATAGGAAAGTGTCGAACAGTCATACATGATCGATGTAAATCCCAGATCAAGCGCTTCTATGCACCTATCAAATGTAAGGCCGTGATCATAATGGACACATACATCGACTTTAGCATTTTTTGCCATAGGTATCAGATAGTCTGCGACATATTTAAGTTCTGTGACCGGAAGGAGTATCTGAGCTGTTCCTATGATAACAGGACAGTTCAGTTTTTCAGCTGTCTCAATGACAGCACGAGCCATCTCAATATTTACAGCATTAAAAAACGCTACTGCATATTTCTGCTTAAATGCCTTATTGAGCATCTGTTTCATATTTACTAGCATATCTTTTCTCCCATCGTCTCCCAGCCCTCACTAATAGCCTGCTCCAGTTCATCTATTGTCTTAAGGCCGCTTAATGCATCATATCCGGTCACGCAGCATGCACCCTCGCCAGCCGCAAGTCTCACACACTCACCGATGCTTTTTCCTCTCATCAAGGCTGCTAGGAATGCCGCTATCGAAGTATCTCCGGCACCTGTTGCCGATCTTACGATCCTTGCCTTAAAGCATGGCTGTATGCCTGATCTGTCTGCCCAGTCATCGCGATCGATATCAAGCCTTTGTCCGATATCCGACACTGCCTCTCTGTTACCTGTCATATAAAACAGACCGAGTGTCCCGCATTTAATGACCACTGTCCTGCATCCCATATCGATGCACTTTCTTGCAAGAGGCATGACATCCTTATTCATATCGATGATATCTGTGATATCAGATCCTGAGCTTATCATTTCTTCATATTTTTCCCGATCCAGCATAAAGCAAAGTTCTTCAAAGCTTGGAAGAAAGAAGTCTACATACGGAAGGGTATCACTAAGAATCTTTTTCCAGTCCGCCCTGGCCGCATCGGACCCTGCGTCTATAGCAGCCATATCCATGCTTGTGGCAATGCCCTTATTCTTTACTCGCTCAAACAGTCTTACAAGATCCCTGCCCTCATTTTCATACATGTTTTTC
>JAGCXJ010000243.1 GCA_017961385.1 Lachnospiraceae bacterium | reverse complement strand
GATGCTCAGGGCAAGAGTGTAGAGGATATAAAGACTCTCATCGCTTCACTTCATGAGTTCAACCCTATGATGGGTCACAGAGGTTCAAGACTTGATGTTACATATCCTGAAATAGCTGTTATGCAGACAAAGGCTGTAATAAGAGCAGCTATCAATGTACAGAAGAAGCATCCTGACTGGACAGTTAAGCCTGAGATCATGATCCCGCTCATCTGTGAAAAGAAAGAGCTCGTTATGATCAAGAAGTTCGTTGTAGATACAGCTAACGCAGAGATCGAAGCAAGCGATACTAAGATAGACTACGAAGTAGGAACAATGATAGAGATCCCCAGAGCAGCACTTCTTGCTGACGAGATTGCTGAAGAAGCTGATTTCTTCTGCTTCGGTACAAACGATCTTACACAGATGACATTCGGATTCTCAAGAGACGATGCAGGCAAGTTCCTTCAGGCATATTACGAAGCAAAGATCTTCGAGAACGATCCTTTTGCAAAGCTCGACAGAAACGGTGTCGGCAAGCTCATGAAGATGGCACTCGATCTTGGAAAGCCTGTTAATCCTAAGCTTCACGTAGGTATCTGTGGAGAGCACGGCGGAGATCCAGCATCAGTTGAGTTCTGCCACCAGATCGGACTTGATTATGTATCATGCTCACCTTTCAGAGTACCGATCGCAAGACTTGCAGCTGCTCAGGCAGCAATAGCTGAAAAGGCTGAGAAGTCTGATAAGAGCGAAAAGAAGACTTTCGTTGATGATGATACAAAGGAAAAGCTCAAAGAGTGTGCTGAGAAGGCTCAGAACCTTGCAAGAGATCTCGCTGAAACATCAGCAGAAGTTGCAAAGGCAGGCCTTGCAGGATTAAGAGCAGGTATCGAAGAAGCAAAGAAAGCTTATAACGAAAATAAGAAAAACTAAGTTTATTAAGATAGATCCTCGGGCAGATTAAATGCTCGGGGATTTTTCTAACTAAACAGTTCAATAAGATGATATTATTTGTTATAATTCCTCTATAGCCTAATGGTTATCTATCACGGAGGAAATGATTATGAAATATAGAAATGACAGATATAACACAGCCATATCCCAGTTAGGATATGGCTGTATGCGTTTTACAAAAAACGGCGGCAAGATCGATATGGAAAAGACCGAGAAGGAGATAATGGCGGCCATAGATATGGGGATCAATTATTTTGATACCGCATATATCTATCCCGGAAGCGAAGAGGCTCTCGGTACGATACTTGAAAAGAATAATGCAAGACAAAAGGTCTATATTGCTACAAAACTTCCCCAGTATACCATGAGGAACAAGGAACAGGTAGACAAGACTTTTGCAGAGGAGTTAAACAGACTTAAGACCGATTATGTTGATTACTACCTCATGCATATGTTCACTGCATATGATGAATGGGAAAATCTCAAAAAACTCGGAATAGAGGATTGGATAGCAAAGCACAAGGAAGACGGTTCTGTTAAGAATATCGGATTTTCGTATCACGGAAATACAGACGAGTTTATAAAGATTCTTAATGCCTATAACTGGGATTTCTGCCAGATCCAGTATAACTATCTTGATGAGACCAGCCAGGCCGGAAGAAAAGGACTTGAAGCTGCTTATGAAAAAGGTATCCCTGTTATCATAATGGAACCTTTAAGAGGAGGGAAGCTTGTTAACCTTCCTGATAAGGCAAAGCAGGCTATAAAGGATCACGGTAGGGATTATTCACCTGCTGAGCTTGGTCTAAAGTGGCTATGGGATCAGCCCGGTGTAACATGTATCCTGTCTGGTATGAATTCAATGGAGATGCTTAATGAGAATGTAAGGATCGCCTCAGAAACAGATCCCGGGTGCTTTGACGATACTGACAGAAAGATCATAGAAGAAGTAAAAAAGATCATAAAAGAAAAAGAGAAGGTAGGCTGTACCGGCTGCAGATACTGTATGCCATGTCCGAAAGGTGTAGATATACCGGCAGCATTCTATTTTTATAATCTGATGTATATGGAGAATAAGCATAACGGACGCTTTGGATATTCACAGAGTGTAGGGCTTAGAGGCGAGAAAGCTTTCCCTTCTCAGTGTATCGAGTGTGGCAAGTGCGAGATGCACTGCCCTCAGCATATAGCGATAAGAGAAAAGCTCAAAGAGGCTGACAAGGCTTTAAGACCGCTACCGTATAAAGTCGGACTTGAACTGGCAAGGAAATTCTTCTTTAAGAGATAATGGAGGATAAATGGGTAAGATATACGCATCAACTTCTGATAAGGTAACTGAAAGAGAGATAAAGCATGCAAAGCTTGCAGGAAGAATGGCTTCAGAATGCATTGTCCTGCTTAAGAATAACGGTGTTCTTCCGATAGCTAAAGGCGGTAAGATAGCTCTTTTTGGCTCAGGTGCAAGACATACGGTAAAGGGCGGAACCGGTTCGGGAGACGTTAATACAAGAAATAGCATAACTGTTGAACAGGGCTTTGAAAACGCAGATTTTGAAGTAACGTCAAAAGACTGGCTTGACAGAAACGAAGAGATACTTAAGAGATCGAAGATCGATTATCAAAAGTTTTTGGATGAAAGATCAAAGGAAACAGGTATCCCTCAGGAATATCTTTCCTTTAACGAACCATACATCATTCCGGATGTTGCAGAAATTGAAGACAGCGATCTAAGTGATGTAAAAGCAGTATATGTTATATCAAGAACGTCAGGAGAAGGGCTGGACAGAAAAGCAGCAAAAGGTGACTATCTTTTAAGTGACAGCGAACTGACGGGAATAGAAAAACTTGCCAAGTCAGGCAGCAAGCTCATCGTAGTCTTAAATGTGGGCGGAATAGTTCAGATGAAGGAGCTTGAAGATATGCCTGGCGTTGACGCAATAGTTTTAATGAGTCAGCTGGGTAACCTGGGCGGTGATGTATTGGTTGATATGCTTACAGGAGTCACAACTCCCTGCGGGCATCTTTCTGATACATGGGCTGAGGATTATGGCGACTATCCGTCGAGTGCAGAGTTTGGATTAAATAACGGGAACGTGCATGAGGATTACTATAAAGACGGGATATATGTCGGCTACAGGTATTTTGATACCTTTGCAAAAACAGTCACATATCCTTTCGGTTATGGGTTGAGCTACACTGAGTTTTCTGTCAATATAGTGCAAATTGTGCAAATTAGTGATAAAATAGATATAACTTTCAGAATAAAGAACATCGGTCAGAAGTACTCCGGAAAAGACGTAGTTCAGGTATATGTATCCGCACCGGGCAAGAAACAGTCAACACCTTACCAGGAACTTAAAGCCTGGGTTAAGTCTGATGAGTTAAAACCCGGTCAGGAACAGGATATAAGTACTTCATTTGATCTTGCTTCACTTGCATCATACTATGAAACATCAGCATCGTATATGATCGAGGCCGGTGATCATATCATAAGATACGGAGAAGATTCAAGAAGTACCAAACCTGCAGCGATACTTCGCATAAAAGAAGATAAAGTGACTGAGGTCTGTGAACATATCTGTCCTTTGGATGATGAGTTTGATGAGATAGAATCAAACAGACATAAGGAAGCTTTCGATCCCAACGATGAAGACGGCAAATGCTATGCCGAGATCATAGAAGTCGATACAGGCTGTATTGAGACGATCACACATAAGTACAGCAGTAAGAATGAAGAGCTGATCGATACCCATCCCGGTGAGATCATAACTCTTGATGATGTAAGAAACGGAAAGTATACTCTCGACGAACTTATCTCACAGCTTAGTGTTGAAGAAATGGCTAGGATGTGTGTCGGAACGCTACGCAGAAATGATGGAAGCATAACGGTTGCCGATGCATTTACAGTACCGGGAGCTGCCGGAGACACATCATCAGTACTTAAAGAATCAAGAAAAGTCGATACCATGATAATGGCAGATGGGCCTGCCGGACTTAGACTTCAACCGCATTTTAAGACAGATAAAGAGGGAAATATCCTTCCAGGCGGAGCGGTGTTTGGAGATATAATAAAGCCCTGGCCCAAAGATACACCAAGTGATGCGATAGACTACTACCAGTACTGTACTGCGATACCGATAGGATGGGCTCTTGCACAGTCATGGAATACGGAAATGGTAGAAGAAGTAGGTCAGATGATCGGTTCTGAGATGGAACAGTTTGGAGTTGTCCTTTGGCTTGCTCCTGCAATGAACATACACAGAAATCCGTTATGTGGCAGAAACTTTGAGTATTATTCGGAAGATCCGTTTTTAGCCGGAAAGATGGCATCTGCCATGACAAAGGGCGTACAGAAAAATAAAGGCAGAGGAACGACTGTAAAGCACTTTGCGGCAAACAATCAGGAAGACAACAGATATTTTGTAAATGTCCATATAAAAGAGCGTGCATTAAGAGAGATCTATCTTAAGGGATTTGAGATAGCAGTAAAAGAATCTAAACCTGCATCTTTAATGACTAGCTATAACCTTTTAAATGGAATACATACTGCAAACAGCAGGGATTTGACTCAAAAGGCTTTAAGAGACGAATGGGGATTTGAAGGCATGGTCATGACAGACTGGCTGACATCTCAGGATGTTCCCGGTCTTACAGGCAAGTTCGGTGCTCATTACCCCATATCGGCATCAACAGGATGTATTTATTCAGGAAATGATATACAGATGCCCGGATGTGAGAAAAACATAGACGACATTATAGAAGCAGTTAAAAGTGGTGAAGAAAAAGACGGCTTTAGGATAACAAAAGCCGATCTTCAGTGTTGTTGCAGGAATATAATCAACCTTATACTGAAACTCAGATAGAGGAACAAGTGCAAAGCATGAAGGAAAAGCTTAAGAGGTGGTGCGGACTGTCGCAACACAGTGCGTATGTAAGAGATTATATTGACACATCAAACATGAAGGCTATCGTGTGCATGTGTATCTTTGTTATCTTTGTAGAACTATGGATGACACTTCGCACTATAGGGATAATTCTGTTTGATATAGAGCAAAGAAGCCCCGAGTGGATAGCAACTCACATGAGGCTCTATATAGTATTGCTCGGTGCCAGTGCTGTTATGCTATGCATGGCGATACTTTATCTTAAGGGAAAAGATATAAACCATGTCAGACTGATGAGCATTATGTGCATATATACAACGGTCTGTGTGGGCTTTGGCATGTACATCTCATACCTTGATTATCTTAAAGGTGAACAGATCCTAAGCTTTCTCACAATGATACTTTTTGTAGGGTGTCTTGTAGTATGGAGACCCTATATATCCATAATCATGCTGGCAGTGGTATTTGGCGG
>JAGCXJ010000242.1 GCA_017961385.1 Lachnospiraceae bacterium | reverse complement strand
TCATTCAGAAACGCTTCCGCCCATCCTTTGAGTTCATTTTCTGAAACGTTTGCTGCAAAGCGCTTTCCCTCGATCACGTGGGCATCCTTTGCCAGAGCCCCGATATTCATTCCGGATTCACCGAGCCCACTGCCTCCGGATGTTGCAAAAGGAACGATAGTCTTACCACCAAGATCATATTCCTCTGCAAAGGTATCAACCTGAGTTCCCGATTATATTTTAGTCTACAACTATTTTTATAGCTACAAAGCATCTTGAAAAGCTTGTAAATATCGTATTTCTTACACGTTTATGCTTGTAATACACTATGCAACCTGCTATAATGTAGATATAATTTGAAAACTTAGTCTACATATAGGAGGATGCCGATGTATATCAACTATAACGTAGTGAATGGCATAGAGTATGGTACAGCAACACACTCAGTCCGTAAGGGTTCCAATGTTGGTAAGGGCGATCAAATATACCTTGGTCGGGTTATCGACAAGGAAAAGGGTATATTTAAAAGCCGTGAACGAGGACTGTTTGTATATGATGTAGAGTCAAACATTTTCAGTCCCGTTCCTGCCGATTTTGAAGAGCCCAAGAGGCAGCGGAAAACAAAATACCCTGTTCGCCCAACCCTGATCGTTTCCTTTGGTGATGTCTTCCTGTTGGATAGTTTCCTCAACAAAAGCGGTCTCATAAAGGCTGTGGATGCCATCAAGTATAGGAATAGCGACACCTTACATGCCCTGTTGTCGTATTACATACTAACATCGTATGCCAACTGTCATGCAGAGGACTGGTGGGAGCTTACGTACGCAAAGTATCTTTATCCCAAGGCACAGCTCGCATCACAAAGGATAAGTGATGCCCTTGTCGATATAGGCAGCGAAGATGCCAAGCGGTGTTTCTTTAAGGAATACTTCCGGTTCCTTGAAAAGAATAGCTCGGCTGATAGCAAAGGAGAAGCTGAAGGAATTGATGATGGTGTTCTGATTGATAGTTCAGGTCTGCCCAATTCCATCAGATTTCCACTGACCGCTATCAACAATCACAACGGGGTTATCAGCGAGGAGCTCCGTCTCATCTACGTTGTACAACAGCATACGGGAATGCCTTTGTTCTTCCGTTATGTTGCAGGCAATGTAATTGATGTAAGCACCATAACACGAACGATAGCCGAGCTTAAGGCAAACGGAATCAATACAAAATTCGCCATCCTTGATGCCGGATACTACACTGGTAAAAACGCGGATGCTCTGCTTGATGCAGGAGTATCTTTTATGGCTCGCATGAAGAGCAATTTCAAAGTTTACCAGAATGCAATAAAGAAGCATCTGAATAACCTTGTATCAAAACCAAATGCTGTATTGTATAACAACAGGCTTGTATATATAAAATGCATTCCTTGTAAGATCGGCGAAAAGGAAAACCGACCGGCTTACGCATATCTGTGCAAGGATATGACAATGCACAACGAGGGTCAAAAACATGCCATCGAACGAGCGGGGGATGAGAACCTCACTGGGGCAGATATATTTGACGATCTGCAAAAACAGGGAGTATTTGTTCTCATAACCACACGCAAAGTTTCAACAGATAAACTGCTCCCTCTTTATTACATGAGGGATCAGGTGGAGAAGATCTTTGAAATCTGTAAGCAGGGAGGAAAGATCCTTCCTATAAACGTTGAATCCGAAGATACACTACGTGGGCATCTGATGATGACATTCATTGCTGCGGCAACACTTAAGATGATGTCAGATAAACTCAGCAACACTTCACTTACAACGGAGACTATGTTCATGAATCTGCATGAACAGCATGCCATCGTGTATGACAAAGAGTTTATAACCACAGAGCCTGTCAAAAAAATGAACGAGGCATATAAGGCTTTCAAGGTGCAGTGCCCTGCGACTATACCGCGTAAGGCGCAAAATGTAGACTAAAAAACTGTCGGGAACTCAGGATCAATGATCGAAGGCTCACGATACCACCAGACAGGGAAGCCGATGAATACCACATCATACTGTGCCATATCCTCCACCTTTGAGGCGATCGCAGGACGTGACGCGCGGTCATTCATCTCAACAGAGCTTCTGCTCTTCTTATCCATCCAGTTCAGATCTTCTTTTGTATAGGGAGTTTCAGGAACAATCTCAAAAAGATCTGCACCTGTTGCTTTTGCCAGTTTCTCTGATACCTTCTTTGTCACTCCGCTTGCGGAAAAGTAAGCAACCAGTATTTTTCCCATAACCTCATCCTCCGTTTTAATAATACTCTTTACTACAACCTTATCTTTAAATCCGGACATATCGATATAGACACAAGAAACATAAGAATATAAGCAAAGTAATTATGCATATTGGATCTCTTCAGATAAACGATCACCAGCGAAACCATGAGATCCCCATATAAAGATATGCTGTCCAATGCCGAAGACCAATATAAATAGAAATAGTCAGGTCAAGCACTCACCTTCATCCCCGGTATCTCTCCTTATTTCAGAAGCTTGGAAAAC
>JAGCXJ010000241.1 GCA_017961385.1 Lachnospiraceae bacterium | reverse complement strand
TGATCTGGGCTAAAGACATCTTCTTTGCAGCTACTTCCTCACCGATGAGGCAGATGTTGGGCTGTGTCTCTAACGCGCACTCGAGTGCTACGTGTGATGCGGAACGTCCCATAACCTTGATGTAGTGCCAGTACTTCTTAGCGGAGTTAGCGTCTCTGTCGATGTTACCGATAACCTCAGAGTATGTCTTTGTAGCTGTATCGAAACCAAATGATGCCTCGATATCCTCGTTCTTTAAGTCACCGTCGATCGTCTTGGGGCATCCGATAACCTGAACGCCTGTATTGTTTGCTGCCATGTACTCGGCAAGTGTAGCTGCGTTTGTGTTTGAATCGTCACCGCCGATGATAACGATAGCTGTAAGGCCGTTCTTCTTTGCATTCTCTGCAACGATAGCAAACTGCTCCTTTGTCTCGAGCTTTGTTCTTCCTGAACCGATGATATCGAAACCGCCTGTATTTCTGTATGCATCGATGAATGCATCATCAAATTCTACATAGTCATCCTTTAAGAGTCCGTCGGGGCCGCCCTTGAATCCGAGTAAAACGTTGTCCTTGTTCGTAGCCTTTAAAGCATCGTAAAGACCGCTTATAACGTTGTGTCCGCCGGGTGCCTGTCCGCCTGAAAGAATAACACCTACTACCTGCTTTTTAGCTGCTGATGTATTCTGGCCTTTTTCAAAGATAACTTCTGCCTTTCCGTATGTGTTGGGGAAAAGAGCCTTGATCTTGTCCTGATCCGCTACGCTCTCTGTAGCATTTCCTTCCTTTACACAGATTTCTGCGATACCGCCTCTAAGCATTCCGGGAAGCTTAGGAGAGTATTCGTATCTTGCTTTCTGAAGAGGTGAAAGATTCATAGTGTTTCTCCTTTTTTATATAAAATTAATTTACGCTCTGTAAACGTGCCTTGATATTATAGCACATAAAAATATGGACCGCCATATCTAAGTCTTGCTTTTATCACCTGTTATCTGTAAAATGTGTTTATCAATCTTAAAGAATGTATGAGGAAATTTAAATGAACGTTGTTTGTTTGGATCTTGAGGGAGTACTCGTTCCCGAGATATGGATCGCATTTTCAGAAGCGACCGGCATACCGGAGCTTAGAAGGACTACAAGAGACGAGCCCGATTATGACAAGCTGATGAAGTTTCGTATAAACATACTCAAGGAGCACGGACTGGGACTTAAACAGATCCAGGATACGATCGCAACGATCGACCCGCTTCCGGGTGCGAAGGAGTTTCTCGATAAGCTAAGAGAGATCACTCAGGTAGTCATCCTAAGCGATACATTCGACCAGTTCGCAATGCCTCTTATGAAGAAGCTCGGATGGCCGACACTTTTCTGCAATACTCTTGAAGTAGCAGATAACGGTGAGATCACAGGATTTAAGATGCGCTGCGACAAGTCAAAGCTGACGACCGTAAAAGCTCTTCAGTCATGCGGATTCGATACGATAGCCGCAGGCGACAGTTTCAATGATCTTGGCATGATACAGGCAAGCAAGGCAGGATTCTTGTTCCGCTCGACAGAAGCTATCAAAAAGGAATATCCGCAGTATCCCGCATTTGAAACTTACGATGAGTTTTATGAAGCGATTAAGGCTGCGCTATAATACAAAAAGAAGGCCGCTTGGTTTACATAATCCAAGCAGCCTTCTTTTTTTGATCATTCTCAAAGATCACTTCTTTAACGGCTTCTTAACTCTGACTCTGTATAAAAGCTTCAGCTTTTCCCAGTTTCCTTCAGCTCTTAGTCTTCCATCCTTCAAAGCTTCACAGATATCCATGCTTCCGTCAGCTATGGCTATCAAAGTATTGGCATCTCCGATAAGAAGTCCGTCCCTGTCATAGTACTCATACGGCTCAACACATACCTGTCTTGCCGCTATCTCAACGTAAAACTTTCCTTCCCCTTCGCCTATGATATTAACCTGAACCGCAACATGTTCGAATATTTCGCGTGCATCCGCATTTTCCAGGCCTTCCCTTACTTTGTCCACTATCTCGTAGTATTCCATCTCACGGCTCCTTTCATAGGATATTTGTCTGACATTTCATTTATGTATGATTAATTATACCACAATAATATCATTTCTGCATCTTTTATTTGAAAAATCACAAAAATTTAGTCTGATAACGTACAGAAGTGAAATTCTCAGGCCATCCGGGGTGTGATCAGCTAGCGTTCATGTGTTTATATAGCTGTTTATCTGCTGTTTCTGTATGTGCCTATCCTTCCTATTACAGGCATCACAGCATATGCCGCAAGGAAAAGGATCGCAAATGTCGAGCTGTCTCTGAATCTTTTATTCTTCATATATATCATCTCCTTATCTGTATCTTTGTAGGATAAGGTTATCAGATATATGATCACAGTACTGTCACACAAAAAAGCCGGGATAAAACCCGGCTTTGACTCTAGCTGATATTTTTATCTGATCATTATGAATCCGACGATCAGATATAAAAGCGCTGCAAGAGCGGTAAATATCGCACTGTATGATATTCGTATCTTTTTTGCATCCTCGGGATTTATACCGACTGCGTTTGCTATGTTAAAGGCTTCTGCGGTAAATGCACAGTTCTTCTCGCCTGCAATGCCTGCTCCTGCGATCGCTCCAACGAACAGAACGGGATCGATGCCGAGCGTTCGAGTAAGGTTCAGTATGATCGGAAAAGTGATCGCGTACATTGCCCATGAAGAACCGAGGACCATCGTCAGAAGCATTGAAAGAACAAAAGTGGCTGCGGGCAGAAGGAATATATTGCGTTCAAAAATATCTATTATCTCTTCGACGTAAATGTGCAGACCCAGGCTGTCGAGCAGCGACGAAAAGCACATGGTCAGAAGATACATGATGATCGGCAGCGTGGAATTGGCGATCCCGTCGACGAGATGCTCCATGAACTGTTCGGGTGACATGATCTCCCTGAAGCAGTAAAGAAGAAACATGAACGCAAGTGCCACAAGCAGGCCGACCGCGCTGTCAACGATGAAGCTTCCGGTTATGATGCTCCGGACGGCCAGAGAGCTTGCGGCCAAAACCAGGATAGGCAGCATGACATTGAT
>JAGCXJ010000240.1 GCA_017961385.1 Lachnospiraceae bacterium | reverse complement strand
TATGTGGATATCTTCAGCTGATATGTTCTGAAGTCTCATGCGCAGTCTCTCATATGCTTCATTGATCGTTGTGAATCTGAATACCTGCGGAGTCTGGATGATCCATACGGTATTTCTGCTGGGAGTGCTTATGACATAATTCTCGTTGTCTACTATCTTTATAGTATCCTTGGTCTCGACCGCTGCAACTGCTGAGCCGAACTCCTCGACTCCGGCCTTTAGCCTTTCAAGCATTTCCTCGTCAACGAGCGGACGTGCGGCATCATGCACATACACGTAATCGCAGCTTTGTATCATCTTGAGTCCGTGCATGACCGAATGGTATCTTTCCCTTCCGCCTTCGACTATGCAGCGCACTTTGTTAAAATCATACTTCTTAACTATCTCGTTCTTGCAGAACTCAATATCCTCTTTTGAAGTAACAAGGATGATCTCATCTATGAAACTGTTCTGAAATGCATTGAGAGAATAGTACAGTATCGGCTTTCCGGCAAGTTCCAAAAACTGCTTTTTCACATCGGCGTTCATTCTGCTCCCGCTGCCGGCTGCCAGTACTATCGCGACTGTTTTCATTATCTTTCACCTAGCTTCAGATTGGGTACTGCATTCAGATCCCATCCTGATCTCATTCCCTTCATATATTCATAGTATCCTGCAACTCCGATCATCGCTGCATTGTCTGTACAGAATATCGGAGAAGGTTTGTAAAACTTTATACCTTTTTCATCACATGCCTTAACAAAGGCATCGCGAAGATGCGAGTTGGATGCCACGCCTCCTGCGATGGCAAATTTATCAAATTTATATTCAGCCAGTGCTGTTATGGAATGAGATACAAGCACATCCACAACTGCCTGCTGGAAGGAAGCCGCAACATCTGCCTGTGATATCTTTTCCCCCTTCATCTCCATTGAATTGAGATAATTGAGCACAGCAGATTTTAAGCCGCTGAAGCTGAAATCGTATTCGTTGTCAGCAACCTTGGCTCTCGGAAAATCTATAGCGAGCGGATCTCCTTCATATGAAACCTTGTCTATCTTAGGTCCTCCGGGATAACCGAGTCCTATTGCTCTGGCAACCTTGTCAAAGGCTTCTCCGGCTGCATCATCCCTGGTCCTTCCAAGTATCTCGTATACGCCGTAGTCGGCTACCTTTACAAGATGAGAATGACCTCCCGATACTACAAGGCACATGAATGGAGGCTCAAGTTCCTTATTCTCTATATAATTGGCACATATATGCCCTTCTATATGATGTACCCCGACAAGAGGCTTCTTTAATGCCCATGCCAGTGACTTGGCATAACTTACGCCAACGAGCAGCGCACCCACAAGTCCCGGTCCGTAAGTAACGGCTATAGCCTCTATATCAGACCATGTAACACCGGCCTGTTCAAGAGCCTGGTTTACGACATGATCTATCTTTTCTATATGCTTTCTTGATGCTATCTCGGGGACAACACCACCGTAGACCGTATGAAGATCTATCTGGGAAAAAATGACATTTGACAGGACTTCACGACCGTTCTTTACAACAGAAGCGGCCGTCTCGTCACATGACGACTCTATGGCAAGTATTAAAACATCACTCATCACTCGATTCCACCGGCTGCCATCCGTATATCTTCCAATGACCGTCGTTATCCTTTCTCAACAGGAAGACTTCCTGTAACAGCTGAGCCTTTCCGCCCGCACGGATGCTGAATGTTCCGTAGAGCTTGGCAAAATCATAACCGTCCACGGTATCATACACTACGTCCGTACTCGCGCTCGTATAATAATTCGTTATAGCATAATCATTATCTCTGAATGTAGCTATCTCGCTCGTTAGATCCTTTATATATTCATCCTGGGATTTGTTTGCGATGAATTCATCGTCATACAATTCCCTGATCTTTATCGCTACCTTCTCGATCTCATCATCGCTTAGCTTCTCGTTATGAAGCACTTTCGAGATATACAGGAATTCCTTTACGACTTCCTTTGGAGTGGGAGGATAATTGATCTTGTAATTGGCAAGCATTATCTCCTGGGCAGATGATATCTTTATATCCTCTTCGCTCTTGTCAGGATTTGTCTTGTTGGAAAGATAATAGTAATAGGAAACAACAAGAAAAACAAGCACTATCAGTATTATGGTGCCTTTGGTGCCTTTGAATCTGTTTTTCATGCCATCCCTCCTTTCCTAAGATCTTTCAAATGACTAGTCCTCGAATCCGAGATCTATGCTCCTTGCGTCCTTTGCCACAACGGTTGCTTCAAATATCTTCTTTACCTCATCCGCATACAGTGCAGGCTTCATAAGAGACGGGCTGTAATGGGTAAGCCACAGCTCTTTTACATTCGCATCTCTTGCAATGGCCGCCGCCTCATAAAATGTCATATGCTTGTGCTCTTTTGCCTTTTCAAGCTTGTCAGGTTCTCCGTACATGCCCTCGCATATGAAAAGATCGGCATCCTTTGCATTGCTTACTATGTTCTCGCACGGTCTTGTATCCGTGCAGTATGTTACCTTTAATCCTTTTCTTGCAGGTCCGAGTATCATATCCTGTGTGAGTACTCTGCCGTCAGCTTCAATGCTCTCTCCTTTTTGGAGCCTGCTCCAGTACTTCATCTCGATATTGTTGCTCTTTGCCTTTTGGGGATCGAACTTGCCCGCCCTGTCGACTTCTATCGTATATCCGTAGCAGACCACGTTGTGATTGACCCTGAATGCATTAATCCTGTAGCCGTCCATCTCAAAAGTCTGATTCTTTCCGTTTATCTCAAGATACTTTATCTCAAAGGGAAGCTCTCTTGCTATCACACGCAGTGATTCAACTACCGAAGCCACTCCTTTGGGACCTATGATCGTAAGCGGATCAGTCCTGTCTGAATTTCCCATTGCAAGAAGCATCCCGGGCAGCCCGCTGATATGATCCGCATGAAAATGCGTAAAGCACATCACATCTATGGGATTGGGGCTCCACCCCTTTTCCTTCAGGGCGATCTGAGTTCCCTCTCCGCAGTCTATAAGTATGCTCGAACCGTTATATCTTGCCATCATGGACGTGAGCCATCTGTATGGCAGCGGCATCATGCC
>JAGCXJ010000239.1 GCA_017961385.1 Lachnospiraceae bacterium | reverse complement strand
GATGCTCATAGGCGGTGTTCTTGAGTCTTTATCCATATCTGCCATTGTTCCTGTTATGACGGTCCTTCTTGATCCTAATGCAGTAACTGAAAACAAATATTTGGCAGCTGTATACAACGGACTTCATATGAGTTCGCCGACACAGTTCGCACTTGTCATGATGGTAGTTCTTGTTATGGCATTCGTATTAAAGAATCTGTTTCTATTCATTCAGAATGTCATACCGCTTAAGTTTGTATATACCAATCAGTTTGCTACATCAAGGCGCATGATGATCAATTTCATGAAGCGTCCGTACGAATACTATCTGGGCGCTGAGACAGCAGTTATCCAGAGAAACATCACTTCTGATGTCAACAACATGTATGCTCTCATTCTGACAATTTTGCAGCTTACCAGTGAAGTAGTCGTATTCATCTGTCTGGTTGCGGTGCTTATAACTGTCGATGCTGCAATGGTGATAACCATAGCAGGACTTCTGCTCGCTGTGCTCTTAGTCATAAAGGTGCTGTTAAAACCTATCATGTATAAGGCGGGCCAGGAGAATCAGGACTATTACAGCGGCCTTTTCAAATGGATAGAAGAAGCCGTTATGGGTATCAAGGAGATTAAAGTTGCCGTAAAGGAGCATTACTTTATCAATGAATATGCTCGCTGCGGCGAAGGCTATGTAGGCGCTGTACAGAAGTACAACATATATAATTCCACACCCAGGCTCCTTATTGAGACTATCTGTATCGCAGGTCTTGTCGGATATATGTCGGTAGTCATGATAGGCGGAGCGACAGCCGATGAACTGCTTCCTCAACTTTCTGTATTTGCACTTGCAGCAATGAGACTTTTGCCGAGTGCTAACAGGATGAATAACTACATGACATCCATTTCATATTTTGAGCCTTTTTTGTGGAATGTTTCGGAGCATCTTCAGACTGAGATAAATGATGAGAACGTTGTTTATGACGAGGCTGCCTACAGAGTAAAGAAAGAGATCACGAAGCTTCCCGTTACAAAGGAAATATCGATAAATGACATAAGCTATGCATATCCCAATACGGATAAGCTTATCTTCGATCATGCATCGATCTCAATACCGATCGGATCCGCTGTAGGTATTGTGGGGACATCAGGTTCCGGCAAGACTACAATGGTTGATGTGCTTTTGGGGCTTTTAACTCTTAAAGGCGGAAACATAACAGCCGACGGAGTAGATGTACAGACCAATTACGAGGGATGGCTTAAGAATATCGGATATATTCCTCAGACCATCTTTATGATCGATGATTCCATAAGGAAAAACGTAGCATTCGGTTATGCTGATGACGAGATAGATGATGAGAGAGTGTGGGCTGTATTAAAGGAAGCTCAGCTTGACGAGTTTGTAAAAGGACTGCCTGACGGACTTGATACCGGAATAGGGGAAAGAGGTATCCGCATATCCGGCGGACAGCGTCAGCGTATCGGTATAGCAAGAGCTCTGTTTGAAGATCCTGAAGTGCTCATACTTGATGAAGCAACCTCGGCGCTAGACGGAGATACTGAGGCTGCCATAATGGATTCAATAAACAGACTCCATGGCCGCAAGACTCTGATAATCATTGCTCACAGACTCCAGACGATCGAAAAGTGCGATATGGTATATCGCGTTGAGAACGGCAAGATCAGCAGGGAAAGATGATCTTTATGACTGATCGGTTTCGTGCAGTTGCTGCAGTCTGATGAGTTCTTTCTGGTCTATGCAATGCTTTAGGCCGCTTACATATATCAAAGCAATAAGTATCCATGTGATACACAGGATGAGTTTTGGAATGATAGCAATAAAACCTGTTATCGCAAATCCCAGGATCAGAGAGATACATATCGCTAAAAGAAATACTGTTTTGGTTATTTTGAACTCATCTTCACTTACGGTTAAGATGAGTTTTTTGTTTAAACCGATAAATCTGAGAAGCAATGTAGGGATAAGAACAAACACAGCTTCGGCCAGCATCAAAACTATTATAAGAATGAAGATCACGACAGATATCATTCCGTTAAGACCTATTCCCATAAGTCTCATCGCCCATGTAAGATCACTGCCGTCTACGTATATATCGTTAATATCAGAGGTATTGATGTAATTATCCGACAGTTGACCTCCGTTACTGAGATCTGTCGAATATGCTATAAAGCAGTATGCTGCCCATATGAGCAGGCATATGAATAAAACGATCCTTATCTTTGATGCAGTGTGTAAGCTATTAAATGAAACCGACATATCCTTCCCTTTCTTATGAGCAGATAATGTTATAGATTCTGCATTGTCTTTTTGTATTCTCTCGGTGAAAATTTGTAAAACTTCTTAAATGTTTCCGCCATGTAGCTGGCATTTGAAAAGCCTGTCATCTCAGCTATCTCCGACATGGGCATATCGCCTGACTGCAAAAGATCGGCAACCTTTCTTGTCCTGAAATGCATTATATATTCGATCGGAGTCATCTGTGTGTACTTGTTAAAGATCGTGTTGCAAAGTGATCTGCTGACTCCTCCTGCCGATGCAACTTCATTTAGAGTTATATTGTTCATGTAATTCTTGTCGACAAAGTTCATCATGGCTTTTAAGACTTCATTGTGAACATCCTGATTTATGATATCATCCTGACTGAATTGGCCCGTCTCGTTTACACGATTCATAATTATCTCCCATATTTCAAAGAAAGTCTTTGTTATGAGAAATTCATTGCCGTAAGCCTGCTTTGCCAGGAAGAGTACCAGTTCCTGCATGCGTGCGGCATCTCTGTCTCCGTTCCTGAAATGGATGAACGGGACTTTTTTGTTTGATATGACAGGCAGTACGGCTTTTGCCTCTACTGCATAGTTTGCACACAGTATCCTCGGATGCATTACCGCAATGACATATCTTCCTTCACGCGGAGGAGTGGCATATGAATAATGCAGCTGATCGGAATTGACAAATATAGTATCACCTTTTTCGAGGAAGATATTTGTACCGTTTACCGAATAACCCATGCAGCTTGAATGAACACTGAGAAGTTCTATGTCCTTGTGAAAGTGAGGAACTTTTTCCCATGTGCATCCGCTGTACACATAGCCATCATATATATATGACGGAAAAGAGGCATCATCGTAGTTGATAAGCTCCGATCCGTCGTCTCTTGTTCTTACCAGTCCTTTGTATTCATTTATCACTATTTTCCATACCTCTTATAAAATTGTTATAAAATCTGAGAATTTTATGGCTATTTTTTCCTTTTTAAGCAGAGTATAATCCAAATCATAAAAATTTACAAGGAGGGGCGCACATTATGAATGAAGATTACGCAATAGTAATGAAAGGGATAGTAAAAGAATTCAAGGTCTTAAACAGACGTGAAGGCTTAAAGGGAAGCTTTATGGATCTCTTTTCAAGAGACTACAGGATCGTGACTGCTGTTGATGATATATCCGTAAAGATCCCCAAAGGCCAGATCGTCGGATATCTGGGACCTAACGGTGCCGGCAAGTCAACGACTATAAAGATGATGACGGGAGTTTTGGAACCGACAAGGGGAGAGATCATGGTAAACGGTTGCGTTCCCTACAAAAACAGGACCAAAAATGCCGAAAACATCGGTGTCGTATTCGGCCAGCGAAGCCAGTTATGGTGGTCGCTTCCTCTTATAGAGTCATTTAAGCTCTTAAAGGAAATATATCTTATACCTGATAAAGAATATGAGGAAATGATAAAGCTCTATGAGAGCCTGGTGGATCTTGAACCTCTGTTGCATAAGACAGTAAGACAGATGTCTTTGGGACAGAGAACACTAAGTGATATTTTAGCTGCATTTTTGCATAATCCGAAGATAGTCTTTCTGGATGAGCCGACTATAGGACTTGATGTCTCTATGAAGGCAAAGATACGTGAGCTGATAAAAGAACTCAATAAAAGGAAAAAGACAACAGTCATCCTGACAACACATGATATGGGAGATGTAGATGCTCTGTGCGAGAGGATAGTCATCATAGATCACGGCAAGATGATATATGACAATGATATCGATCATCTCAAGACATATTTCGGATCATACAGGACGCTTAAATTAAGACTCCCCGGAGATGTATGGGAAGAAAAGCTGATCGATGAGTCAAAGACGGATGTCATGAGTGTCATTTCCGAGTATCAGAAAAAAGGAAAGATCCTTGATATCAAGCTCGAAGAGATTTCAACTGAGGAAGTTATAAAGAAGATTTATGAGGGAGAAGCTGATGAATATGAGAAAGTATCTGGCACTTACCAGGGCGGGGATAATCCAGGAATTGCAATATAGGCTAGGAACCATTGTTACGATCCTTGGAAATCTGATATATCTTACACTGATCTACTATCTGTGGAGGTCGATTTATGCATCTTCGCCTTCACCCATAGTAAACGGCATGACTTTTACCGATACCATCATCTATCTTGTTCTTGCCACGGCGCTGTTTAATTTTTTAGAGATGTACATTGTATGGAACATGAGCAGATCGATACAGTCAGGCGCGATAATCCTTGATCTGCTTAAGCCGATGAACTACAGAAGATATATGTTCTTCAATTATTTCGGAAACAATGTGATGACATTCTTTTTAACTTTTTTACCGACATTCATCGTGGTATATTTCATAACCCATGGCGCCATTCATTTAGGACTTAATGCGCTCATGTTTGTCATATCCGTAATACTGGCGCTCTTAGTCAATTTCTATATAGAGATGTTTGTTGCTACCATTTGTCTTTATACGGAATCAACCTGGGGGATCAATATAGTAAAGGAGAGTGTAGTGCTCTTGCTTTCGGGAGCAACGATACCGCTTGTCTTCTTTCCGGAAAAGCTGCGAATAGTTATTGAGTTCATGCCTTTCAGATGCATATATGACACGCCTCTTAACATATTGTTGGAAAAGCAGGGGTATACATTTGATTCAGGTATCTTAACTATGCTTGCCATACAGGCTGTATGGTGTGTGATACTGTCTATAGCAAGCAGGGCTTTCTGGAACTTTTCGGTTAAAAGAATAACGGTTAACGGAGGCTGAATATGAATAATGAACTGGCTTTAAAGAGAAAAAGAGGATTTGGATTTTATGCCCGTATTTACCGTAAAGTGATAGTTCAGGATCTTAAGAGCAAGATGAGCTACAGGGCTGATTTCATCATATCCACATTTGGCATGATACTTACCAATGTTGTAGGGTTTATGTCATTTTATATACTGTTTAAGAACTTTCCTTCAATAAACGGATGGAACTACCATGAGATGCTGTTTCTATATGGATTTTCGCTTATAGCGCTCACACCGCTGCAGTGTCTTTTTGACAATAACTGGAGTCTGAGATATTCGGTTGAATCGGGTGATTTTATAAAGTACTGTTTCAGACCGATAAATGTATTCTTTTACTTTATATCAGAAGTGTTTGACGTTAAGGGGCTGGGACAGTTTGTATTCGGAATAGCGGTGCTTGCTTATTCATGGTTGCATCTGGGCATCCCCGTAACAGTTGTGACCATGATACAGCTGATACTCTTGCTGATAACGGCATCACTGTTCATGATTGCGATCATGAATGCCGCTGCGGCAACATGCTTTTGGATAGTGCGTTCCGGATATGTTATGGTAGTAATGTTCAGATTTAAAGATTATGCCAGATATCCTGTAAGCATCTTTGACGGAATATTCAAGGTGATCTTTACATTTGTCATACCGATAGCTTTCATAGCGTATTATCCGGGGATAGTGATATTAAGACCTGATGAGATTCCGCTATTATCAAAGCTCTCGCCGATTATCGGAATTGCCTTTTTTTACCTCAGTTACAAGTTCTGGATGCTGGGAGCTAAAAGATTTGACGGAACAGGTTCCTGATCAAGATAGGAGAAAAACAATGGAATTTACAACAAAAGTAGTGACAATAGATGATTATGATGCGATATATGAATTATGGATGAGCACCGAGCAGAGCAAAAGGGCTCTAAATCCGGTCGATGATTCACGTGAAGGGATAGAGCGCTACTTAAAGAGAAATCCCAATACATGCTTCGCTGCTCTAAATGATGGTAAGATAGTAGGAGTGATACTGACGGGGCATGACGGGCGTCGTGCTATTGTTCATCACATGTGTGTTCACAAGGACTATCGCCGCATGGGAATAGCAGCACATCTTGTATCGCTTGCGGAGAAGGCTCTTAAGGAAGAAGGAATACAAAAGATATTCGGACTTGTCTTTAAGGATAACGATAATGCCAATGAATTCTGGGAAAAGCAGGGTTATTCTCTAAGGACAAATCTTAACTATCGAAACAAGAGTCTTAATGACGCGATACCGGCAGGAGAATGACAGATGATATTATACGTTACCGATCTAGACGGCACATTGCTCAATAAAAAGGATAGCATAAATCCTTACAGCATACAGGTTATAAATGATCTTGTTGATAAGGGAATGCTGTTTACTTATGCGACTGCGAGATCCTTGGTATCCGCTTCAAAGGTTACGAAGGGACTGTCTACAAAGATACCGGTGATCGCATATAACGGAGCATTCATATTCAAGCCTTCGACGGGAGAGATCCTTTCTCGCGAGGATTTTACGCTTGAAGAGAGATTAAAGGTAAGACAGACCCTTGAGCGATTCGGTATAAGTCCGATGGTCTATTCCTTCATTGACGGGATTGAGAGAGTCTCATGGATGCCACAATACGAAAACGAGGGAGTAAGAAGATATCTGAGCATGCGACAGGGCGACAAGAGATTCAGAGCGGTCACAGACATTGATAGTCTGTATGAGGGAGAGATGTTCTATTTTACCTGTATAGGTGAAAAAGAGGAACTGTTGCCTGTATATGATATCTTTTCAAACGATCCTGGATATCGCTGCACGATCCAGCAGGAGCTCTACAGACCGGAATACTGGTGCGAGATCATGCCGGCAAATGCATCGAAATTTAATGCTGTCAAAAAGCTTAAGGATATGTGGGGCTGTGAAAAAGTGATCAGTTTCGGAGATGCCGTTAACGATATTCCGATGTTTGAGATATCGGATGAATGCTATGCGGTATCAAATGCCGCTGACGAGCTTAAGGCTGTGGCCAGTGCGGTAATAGAGAGCAATGAAGATGACGGAGTGGCAAAATGGCTGGCCGCCAATGTAAGGATATAGTTTTGGTGAAATGATGAAAGACTTTGATGCTGTAGTATTTGATATGGATGGTGTTATCTTTGATTCGGAAAGAGCCACCATGAACTGCTGGATAGAACTTGCAGATAAATATGATATAAAGAACATTAAAAAGCCATATCTTGCCTGTACGGGAACTACCGATAAAAGGACAAGAGAGATCATGATCGAGGCTTATGGTGATGACTTTCCATATGATGAGTATGCGAAGGAAGCATCCAGGATGTATCATGAAAGATATGACGGCGGAAGGCTTCCTGTCAAGATCGGAGTATACGAGATACTTCGATTTTTGAAGCAAAATAATAAAAAGATAGCCTTGGCTTCGTCAACGAAAAGACAGACGGTAGTAAATCAGCTTAGGGATGCAGGTATCCTTGATTACTTTGACGAGATCGTTACAGGTGATATGGTAAAAAGGAGCAAGCCCGATCCTGAGATATTTATGCTTGCCTGTGACAGGCTGAATGTTTCATACAATAGAGCTTATGCGATAGAGGATTCATACAACGGAGTAAGATCGGCAGCTAATGGAGGATTAAGACCTATAATGGTCCCTGATCTTCTGCCTGCAGACGATGAGATGATAAGTATTTCGGAGACTGTCAAAGATGATCTTATCGATGTTGTCAGATATCTGAAGGATGGTCTTAATCCCTGCAGTACAGGAGAAATCGTCACAGACAGGCTCTTGCTCAGAAGATTTACATATGAGGATGCGAAATCGATGTTAAGCAACTGGGCAGCCGATGACAGCATTCAGCATATGTACGGAGAACCGTCATACAAGACGATCGATTCTGTAAGAAGCCTTTTAAACAAATATATAGAAGGCTATAACAATGACTATTACTTCAGATGGGCTGTGATAGAAAAAGAATCCGGTGAATGCATAGGCCAGATAGCATATTTTTTGGTGGACGGGAATAATCACTTCGGTGAGATCGAATACTGCATAGGAAGATCTTTTCAGGGCAGGGGATATGCGAGTGAAGCAACAAATGCAGTAATTGACTACGGTTTTTATCAGATAGGATTTCACAAAGTTCAGATCTGCGTACGGCCTTCAAATACCCCGTCAAGAAGAGTGATAGAAAAATGCGGTTTTGAATATGAAGGCACTCTCAGGGATTATTTCTATATCGACGGCAAGTATGAAGACAGAATGTACTTTTCGTTAATAAGAAAGGATACAAATCCATGGGAGGATATCAGTCTGAGTGATTATGAGAATCACATGAGACTTGACAGTGTCAGACAGCTTCAGACATTAAACAAAATGATGAAGCAGCAATTTGAACTCTTTGATGTCTCCACATGCATGATATTTGGCATTGCGGCTGGAAACGGTCTTGAACATATATCCAAGGAAAAGTATAAAAAAGTCTACGGCATAGATATAAACAAAGAATATCTGAAAGCGGTTTATGAAAGATATCCTGATCTTTGCGGGATACTTGAGTGCCTGTGTCTTAATCTTACAAAAGACGTTGACAGACTTCCAGAATCAGAGCTTGTCATAGCTGATCTTGTTATAGAGTATATCGGTTATGAAGCGTTTTTAAATGCTGTAAAAAAGATACAGCCAAGATATGTATCATGCATAATTCAGATCAATACCGATATGCAAAAATGGGTATCTGATTCGCCTTACCTGCATTGCTTTGACGGACTGGATGATATTCATCATAGGATCGATGGGGATGAGCTCAGTTGCGAAATGGAAAAGATCGGATACATGGAAAGAAACAGATCTGTTGAGGGTCTTCCAAACGGGAAGGCTCTTATGAGGCTTGATTACGGATTATCTGACCGGAAGTGATCAGGCGACAGATATGTACTGTATGTATCTTGATCACGGATAACTGCATCTTACTTTGTGATATCTGCATCTTGGCTTTAAATACTTGATTAAGATAAACCCATCATATAAAGTCTTATTAGTGCTGATATGACTAATGTGAGGTTTGCTTACAACAGGTTGATGCTTTCAGGTAAGACAGGGGAATACACCTGAAGAAGCAGAAAAACATATTCAACGATAAGGAAAAGGATTGTTTTTTCGATAACAACTATAAATGAGCATCTGAAACTGATGCTAGACTGCGGATTTAAAGCCATTGAGATCCTGTGGCTTTCAAATATGCAGACGGGAGTAAGGGGGATTAAATAAATGAAGATTAACCGTAATCAGCTTAAGTACTTGCTTATCATCGCTATGCTCATAGATCATATCACGTGGGCATTCATACCGACGCGATCTGTGGCGGGACAGTGCCTGCATTTTATAGGCCGTCTGACAGGACCGGGAATGGCTCTTCTTCTGGCACAGGGATATCAGTATACGAGGAATAAAGCCAGGTATGCACTTCGACTGTTTGTATTTGCGATGATATCATGGGCACCGTACAGCCTTAATGACTATGGCAAATGGCCGTACTTTGGCATGGGCATGTTCGGCATGATCTGGATGCTTTTTATTGCTTTTCTGACTGTATGGGTGTGGGATCAGCTAAAGATATATAAAGCATTAAAGGTCATTC
>JAGCXJ010000238.1 GCA_017961385.1 Lachnospiraceae bacterium | reverse complement strand
GAAGGATGCGGTAGCCGCTTTTAATACAGGCTTGATCTTGTCGGTAAGTTTAAGATGTCCGCCAAGGAATCCGCCTTCGCAGTACGCAAGAGGATTGGTGGAAGCTCTCATCTCACCGAGATATGCATATGTCCTTATATGCAGCTGTCTGATGAGATTAAGATAATAATCGAGCACTTCATAGAAATCCTTTGATTCCTGCCTTGATTTGGCAAGTATCATAGGAAGATGCAGCGATACCGCGCCTATATTGAATCTGCCGACAAAGATAGGTGTATCCTCATCATCTGCAGGATGCATTCCGCCTCTTTCATACCAGGGAGAAAGGAAGGCTCTGCAGCCCATGGGTGAGATAACCTTGCCGTATTGCTTATACATTGAAGCAATATAGCCTTTGCCTGTAAGTGAAAGCCAGTCGGGATACATAGTCTTGGCCGAGCATCTGACACCTGCTTCGAACACATCTTCAAGTTCACATCCCGGGCCGTGCAGGTTTTCATCATATAAAAATACTATCTTGGGGAACAGAACGGGTTTTTTGCATTCCTTTTTACCCTGGCCCTTACGTCTAACGTTAAGCATGCAGATCGTGCCAAGTTTAGCAAATCTTCCCGTACCGAGTCCGGCTGTAACGGTAATAAAAGGATAATCTCCTCTTGATGAAGCTACAGTGTTGAACTTGTATTCCCAGCCCTGGAAGCCCTGTTCAAACTCTCTTTTTACATCATTAAAAGCTTCAGCCTCGGCCGTTTCGCGGTCAATTCCCAGTCTTTCATATTTCTCGATAGCCTTCTTATATGTTTTTTCGGCATAAGGCTCAAGGATCTTATCGACCTCGGGAACGGTAAATCCGCCATACTGCTGAGATGCAGCGGAAAGAACGATATCTCCTATTACATCAAAAGCAACATCAAGGCTCTTGGGCTCGTTATACCAGATATTACCCATTTCAAAGCCGCCTGAGAGTACAGTCGAAACATCAAACAGACAGCAGTTCATCGTATCACGTCTTGCAGACATGTCATGAACGTAGATATAGCCGTCCCTGCAGGCCTGTATCTCTTCGGTCGTCATAAAGAACTTCTGATAAAGTTCCTTATTGAACTGATTGAAAATGAGGGATCTCTTGGTTGAAACAAGGGCAGAATCCGTATTTGCATTCTCTTTGTCTCCGATGTACATGATTGACTGCGATTTCTTATAGACATCATCCATCATGCGTACGAAGTCCTGCTTATAGTTACGATAATCGCGATAAGACTTTGCAACGATCGGCTTTACTTCCTCGAGTGCGGACTCGACTATATTATGCATTATCGGAATGGGCACTTCCTGTGTATCAAGTTCATCAACTTTCTCGATAACGTACTGACAGATATGATCTTTTTCCTCATCGGTAAACTTTGTCAGCGCTCTGTAAGCCGACTTGCCGACAGCATCAATGACCTTCTGTACGTTAAATTTTTCAAGTGAACCGTCTTTCTTTATGACTTTGATGTCTTTGGACGGTTTGAATTTCTCTCCGTAATTGATCTCATTAGATTCTTTTTTGCCCATATACAGCCTCTCATTCAATATTTGGTGTTTGAAACGATAATAAGGACACAATATATTGTGTCCTCTATCAGTATATCTTTATAAAATTCCCGTGTCAACGCAGGCCATCCAAAAAAGTGCATAAAAAAAGAACAGGAACTTTGTGAAAAATTCCTATTCTTTTTCGCTATATGTAGATGTTATCGATCTTAAATGATCTATATATTGTGCTTTGATGTCCTTCGGCATCGTTATCATGAAATCTTTTCCAAGACCCGCAAGCCATCCGAAAAACAGATTTGACACATATACATTGACTCTGGCTGATACCCTGTTGTTATCTATCCTTCGAACATCTATATCTTTACCGAACCGGTCAAAGAAGATTCCTATCTTGTCCTCAGGCATAGTGATCGTAACAACATCCTTTTCGCCCCTGAACATTCCGAAGTTCTGTGTTGTATACAGTCCAACATCAAACCGGTCAAACTCTTCCTTGCCGAGTCTTTTTGACCTGCCGACCTCCTTTATGTCCTTCATCTTATCTACTCGATAGTGTCTTATCTGGGAATAGGCCGCATCATATGCGATAAGATAATAGTTCTCATCATCTACCGTAAGAGCCCAGGGTGAGACCCGGTAAAGCTTTCCGCCATGCCTTGGCACAAGTTCCTTATCTATCGTCCAGTCCAGATAATAAAATGTTATCTGACGGTTTGAGAGCATCGCATTATGCAGGATATCAACATTATAATAAATGCTCTCGTTCTCGGATTTAACTCTTCCCGAAACAAAAACTTCCCTCTCAAGCTGTTTCCTTTCGGAAGGTCCCACTAAGGTTTCAAGTTTTGAGATCAATTCTTTGGATTTTTTGGCCGTGATATAACGGCTTGAAAGGATCGCCTCGGTTATTATCTTTAATTCGGGCAGTTCAAAATCCCTTGAAGCGACATAATAACCTTTATGATCCTTTGACTTTGACAGACAGATATCAGCACCGAAATCCTTTAGCGTAGCTATATCGGAAAAGATGGTCTTTCTTTCGACCGATATATCTCTTTCGGCGAGATAGTCTATGAGCTGTGCTGATGACAGCGCATTATTTTCATCGGTATATTTAAGAAGAGCTTCCCAAATATACAGTAATTTAGCTTTCTGCTTGGCTTCCTTCGGCATTCTGGATCATTTCCTTCTGGTTCTTGCTCTTGCGGAGCTTAATACCTATGAATACGGCCAGTGCTATGATCGCTGCAGCAATAACAACAACCAGTGCATATGAAAGAAACATTCTAATAAAACTGATCAGATTTTCCATATTACCTCCGAAAGATCAGCGGCGTACCTGCCGAACTGATCCTAGATAAAATATATCAGAGCACCCTTTCTTTGTCAAAGATGCCAGACCCCTGTCTGATTGAAACGCTTAACCATTTCCGTCGCCTCATCAACGATCTCATGAGGAAAATCGAGCGCGATCAAAAGCCTTATGGCATTTGTTGTGTGACTCGGTCCGTCGGTAAGTTTATATGAGAAACTTATATCG
>JAGCXJ010000237.1 GCA_017961385.1 Lachnospiraceae bacterium | reverse complement strand
GACTCCTCTTTATAACGATATTCTTTATTTTGAAGGAACAAAGAATAAGGTTTATGTAGAGGTTGCTTTTCAGCATAACGACGGTTATACCGAAAATATTGCAAGCTTTGTTAACAATATAACCACTCCCGAGGGAGGTACTCATCTTGTAGGTTTCAGAAATGCTCTTACAAAGACATTCAATGACTATGCAAGAACAAACAAGATATTAAAAGACAGCGATCAGAATCTTACAGGTGAAGATATAAGAGAAGGTCTGACAGCCATAATCAGTATCAAAGTTGAGGAACCTCAGTTTGAAGGTCAGACAAAGCAGAAACTTGGAAACAGCGAGGCAAGAGGAGCGGTTGAAAGCCTAGTTACAGAACAGCTTACATATTTCCTTGAGCAGAATCCTTCAGTTGCAAGAACAATCTGCGAAAAATCTATCTTGGCTCAGCGCGCACGTGATGCTGCAAGAAAGGCAAGAGATCTGACAAGAAGAAAGTCTTCTCTTGATACGATGGCTCTTCCCGGAAAACTTGCAGACTGTTCTGACAGAAACCCTGAAAACTGCGAGATATTCATAGTCGAGGGAGATTCAGCCGGAGGATCTGCAAAGACAGCAAGAAGCCGTGCTACCCAGGCTATCCTTCCTCTTAGAGGTAAGATATTAAACGTTGAAAAGGCAAGACTTGATAAGATACTTGGAAACGAAGAGATCAAATCCATGATCACAGCTTTCGGTACAGGTATCTATGATGATTTTGATATCTCAAAACTCAGATATCACAAGATCATTATCATGACCGATGCCGATGTAGACGGTGCGCATATAGCTACTCTTATGCTCACCTTCCTATACAGATTCATGCCTGAACTCATTAAGCAGGGATATGTTTATCTTGCACAGCCTCCGCTCTTTAAGCTCGAGAAAAACAAGAAGATCTGGTATGCATATTCGGATGATGAACTTTCAGGCATCATAGAAGAAGTCGGCAGAGATCAGAATAACAAGATCCAGAGATATAAAGGTCTTGGTGAGATGGATGCAGACCAGCTCTGGGAAACGACCATGAATCCCGAATCACGTATTCTTTTAAGAGTAAACATGGATGAGGATTCTGAAAGCGAACTTGATCTTACCTTTACGACTCTTATGGGTGACAAGGTTGAGCCGAGACGTGAATTCATCGAAGAAAACGCTAAATACGTAAAGAATCTTGATATATAAAGACCGAAAGGTAAAGCAATGGAAGACCGGATTTTTGACAAAATTAAACTTGTAGATCTTAAAAAGACCATGGAAACGTCATATATTGACTATGCCATGAGTGTTATCGCTTCAAGAGCACTCCCGGATGTAAGGGACGGACTTAAGCCGGTACAGAGAAGAGTTCTCTATTCAATGATTGAACTCAACAATACACCGGATAAGCCTCACAGAAAAAGTGCCCGTATAGTCGGTGATACGATGGGTAAATACCATCCTCACGGTGACAGTTCCATCTACGGAGCTTTGGTAAACATGGCTCAGGATTGGTCATTCAGATATCCGCTTGTTGACGGTCACGGAAACTTCGGTTCCGTAGACGGTGACGGTGCCGCAGCAATGCGTTATACCGAGGCAAGATTATCAAAGATCTCAATGGAACTTATATCCGATATCAATAAAGATACCGTTGATTTTGTCCCTAACTTTGATGAAACTGAAAAGGAACCTACGGTTTTACCAAGCAGATATCCAAATCTTTTGGTAAACGGTACGACTGGTATCGCAGTAGGTATGGCGACAAATATACCTCCTCACAATCTTAGGGAGGTTATAAGCGCAGTCGTAAAGATAATTGACAACAGGGTTGAAGAAGACAGAAAGACAGAGATAGATGAGATACTTCCTCTTGTCAAGGCTCCTGATTTTCCTACAGTCGGTGTTATAATCGGAACCCGTGCCGTGGAAGAAGCATACAGAACAGGCCGCGGCAAGATAAGGGTAAGAGGTGTTACAAGTATCTAGACTCTTCCTAACGGAAAGAATCAGATCATAATAACCGAGCTTCCCTACATGGTAAACAAGGCAAGACTCATCGAAAAGATCGCCGAGCTTCACAAGGATAAGAAGATCGACGGCATCACTGATCTCAGAGATGAATCAGACAGAGAAGGTATGCGTGTAGTTATTGAACTGCGTAAGGATGTCAATGCCAACATCGTGCTCAATACACTCTACAAGCATACTCAGCTTCAGGATACATTCGGCGTTATAATGCTCGCACTTGTGAATAACCAGCCCAGAGTAATGAATCTTCTTGATATGCTTGTTTATTACCTGAAGCATCAGGAGGATGTAGTTACAAGAAGAACAAGATTCGATCTTCAGAAGGCTGAAGAGAGAGATCACATTTTACAGGGTCTGCTCATCGCGCTTGACAATATCGATGAAGTGATCCAGATAATGAGATCTTCAAAGACTACCCAGGAAGCTAAAGACAGGTTGATGGAAAGATTCGGACTTACTGATATACAGGCCGAAGCCATTGCAAACATGCGTCTTCGTGCTCTCACAGGATTAGAGAGAGAAAAGATCGAAAACGAACATGCAGAACTTGTTAAGAAGATTGCGGAATTAAAGGCAATCCTTGCAGATGAAAAGCTCCTACTCGGCGTAATAAAGACAGAAATTGAAGAAATCGCTGATAAATACGGTGATGACAGAAGGACACAGATAGGATTTGACGAATATGATATAACAATGGAAGATCTTATTCCTGATGAGAATGTTGTCATCACGATGTCAAATCTCGGATATATCAAGAGAATGACCGTTGACAATTTCCATGCGCAGCACAGAGGCGGCAAGGGAATCAAGGGAATGACGACCATTGAGGATGATTATATCGAAGATCTTCTCATGACCAATACTCATAATCATGTGATGTTCTTCACTAACTTCGGTCGTGTATACAGATTAAAGGTTTACGAGATACCGGAAGCAAGCAGAACGGCAAGAGGAACAGCGATAATCAATCTGCTTCAGCTTAATCCCGGAGAAAAGATATCAGCGGTAATACCTGTTACAACATATGATGAAAATCATAACCTGTTCATGGTAACAAAGAACGGAACAGTCAAGAAGACCTGCGTATCTGAATACATGAACATCAGAAAGAACGGTCTTATTGCAATAGGACTCAGGGATGATGATGAACTCATAGAAGTTAAGACAACGACAGCCGATTCCGAGATCTTCCTTGTTACAAAGTACGGCATGTGCATAAGATTCAAGGAAACAGATGTAAGAAAGACCGGAAGAAGCGCTATGGGCGTTATCGGAATGAATCTTACTGACGGAGACGAGATCGTAGGCATGCAGCTTGATCATCAGGGAGATTCACTCCTGATCGTATCCGAAAAGGGTATGGGTAAGAGAACCGTACTTGATGAATTCCATGTTCAGAAACGTGGCGGCCGCGGTGTCAAGTGCTACAAGATAACGGATAAGACAGGATATGTTCTTGGTGTAAAGGCGGTTACCGATGAACATGAGATCATGATGATAACAACGGAAGGGATCATCATTCAGATCCTGATGAAGGATGTCAATACATACGGAAGGATCACTTCGGGAGTCAAGCTTATAAATCTCAACAATAACGTACTGCTCGCTAAGATCGCTAAAGTACGTGAAAAGGTAAACGAAAGCGGTGAGGTTGAAGCGATAGATTACGAGACAACCGAGGAAGACACAGAATAAAAACAATTCTTAAGCCGGTTTTATAAGCCGGCTTAAAATATAGGGTATCAGTATGAACTGGAATCAGCTATTATGTCCTGAAAGGATAAGATCTATAACAAAGAGCACAACAGACAGAGATTTAAGGACCGAGTTTGAAAAGGATTATCACAGGATAATCGGAAGTGCGGCATTTCGTAGACTTCAGGATAAGACTCAGGTCTTTCCTCTTGATAAGAGTGATTTTATAAGAACAAGGCTTACACATTCACTCGAAGTAAGCTCATTTGCCAAGTCACTCGGTCAGAATGTAGGTGAAAAGATCATATCGGGCAATCTGGATCCGGATTTCGGATTAAGACAAAAAGAAGATATCTGTGCAATATTGCAGTGCGCAGGACTTATCCACGATATCGGCAATCCTCCTTTCGGACATTTCGGAGAGACTGCAATACAGGACTGGTTTAAATCAAATCTTAAAAAACTTACATTTAAGGGAAAGCCCATAGAAGATCTGTTAAATGAACAGATGAAACAGGATTTCTATAATTTTGAGGGAAATACACAGGCTTTACGAGTTGTCAGCAAGCTGCATTTTCTTGTTGACGAGCATGGAATGAACCTGACAAAAGCGCTTCTTGCAACAATAATAAAATATCCCGGTTCATCTCTTGAAATCGATAAAAAAAGTGGTAATATTAAGACGAAAAAAATGGGATATCTTTATGCCGAAAAGGATCTGTTTGAAGATATCGAGCAAAGCACAGGAGCAAATAAAGCCAGACATCCGCTCACATATCTGTTGGAAGCTGCAGATGATATTGCTTACAAAACAGCAGATATGGAGGATTCCATCAAGAAAAACTGTATTACCTATTCTCAGCTTTTAAGCGAGCTTAAGGCATCGGAAAGCTACAGAAACGAAACCGGTGTATACAGAAAGCTGGTGGATATACTTGAGCATAAATATGAAAAGGCTATAGATAACGGTATAGAAAAACCAGATGTCTATGCCGTTCAGAACTGGGTAGTAAGCATTCAGGGACAGATGCTCTTTTGTGCCAGTGACAGTTTTATAGAGCATTATGATGAGATAATGAACGGTACATACCAGTATGATCTTTTCCACGGTACGCCTGAAGAAGAGATCATGGAAAGACTCGGTGATATAGAGTTCAGATATTCATTTACATCAATGCCTATCTATAAGCTTGAAGTGGCAGCCGATACGATCTTCAATTTCCTTTTGGATCGATTTGTAAAAGCCGTTATCAATTATGATACCGATGAAAAGCAAAGCGTTGTAGGAAAGCGAATAGTCGCGCTCATATCGGATGATTACAGAAGAATATATGAGATATTCTCAAAAGACAAAAGTGAAGAAGAAAAATTGTATTTAAGACTGTTGCTTGCAACTGATTATATCTGCGGGATGACTGATTCATTTGCCAAGGATCTGTATCAGGAACTCAACGGTATCAGTTAAAAAGAGGTGAAAAGATCATGGAATCATATCTTATATTGAGGGATCTGGCGATAATTGTCATTGCCGCCAAGTTCTTCGGTATTGTTGCGCGCAAATGCAAGGCGCCGCAGGTTGTAGGCGAGATAATCGCGGGACTTTTGATAGGCCCCTGTTTTTTAAATCTTGTGGTTCAGTCAGATTTTCTGTCAAAGATGGCTGAGATCGGCGTAATACTCTTAATGTTCTCCGCTGGACTGGAAACAGATCTTAAAGAGATGAGAAAAACCGGACTTGCCGCATTTTTAGTAGCACTTGCAGGAGTATTTGTAGCGCTTGCGGGAGGAGCGATCTTCTATATATGCTACTACGGATGGGACGGTTTCGGAACAGAGCATTTCTACAAAGCCGTATTTATCGGATGCATCATGACTGCAACGAGTGTCAGCATTACTGTTCAGTCACTTAAGGAACTCGGAACGCTCAAGGGAAAAGTCGGAACGACCATAATAAGTGCTGCTATCATAGATGATGTTATCGGTATCATAGTCCTTACATTTGTCATCGGATTTAAGAATCCCGATTCAAAGCCAGTAACAGTAGTTATCTCGACAGTGCTCTTCTTTGTATTTGCCGTGATCGTTGGTTTTGCATCATACAAAGTATTCAAATGGTTTGATAACCGTTATCCGCATACAAGAAGAATACCGATAGCGGGACTTGCTGTCTGTTTTGCCATGGCATATATAGCTGAAAAGTATTTCGGAATAGCTGATATCACCGGTGCATATCTTGCGGGTATCATCCTCTGCTCTATAAGAGATTCCGAATATATCGCGGAAAAAATGGATATCAATTCATATATGCTTTTCGGACCGATATTCTTTGCAAGTATCGGACTTAAGACAAACATTGAGAACATAAATCTTGATATCCTGCTGTTTTCTGTAGGTTTCGTGATCGTAGCGCTTTTGTGCAAGATCGTAGGATGCGGTGCAGTAGCCAAATGCTGCAAGTTCAACCTTAACGACTCATTAAAGATAGGTGTCGGAATGATGACAAGAGGTGAAGTTGCTCTTATCGTATCCCAGAAGGGCCTGTCGGTTGGACTTATGGAACCGGTATACTTCACATCGGTCATCCTTTTGATAATAGTTTCATCCATTTCAACTCCAATAATACTGAAGATTTTGTATGGAAGAGACGGAGAAAACAACAGAGACCACGCTGCATTCCTGTATAAGAAAGAACGTGACGATGACTAGAGAAGAAAATTATAATGACGAATATGATCTTGCAAGAGAAAAAAGAAGAATTGCAAGAAAAAGACGAAGAAACAGAATACTTGTTTTTTATATGATGTCGCTCTTACTGATAGTAGCGATCGCTTTCAGTGCAATGCTCGCATATGAGAAGAAGCAGCTTAAAGACGAACTGACCAAGATGACAGCTGAAAGAGACGGACTCATTAACGATATGAACAGCAATTATATCACCAATGAAGAAGCGAGCAAACTAGTTGCAGACGCCGTCATAGAGGCGGAAAACGGAAAAAGCGATGAAGGACGACAGAAGTTAAAGGACGAGATCCTTGCTATGTTTGATCAGGGCGACGGGGTTTTGACTGTTCTTGAAAATGTTTATGCCGAAAAGATAGTGGTTCCCGACGGCTCGGGATATTATTTCTTTGATGTTGACGAGACCCTTTTAAAGCACGGGCTTGATTTTGATAAGTTTGAATACCCCATAGTTAATGAAGAAACGAATGAATCCGAAGGTGAACTTCAGTATATCGATGACGGTTTTACGGTAAAGAAAGGTATAGATGTATCCAAGTTTCAGGGTAAGATCGACTGGGCAAAGGTTAAGAAGGACGGAATAGAGTTTGCTCTGATAAGAGCCGGATACAGAGGATATGAGACAGGAAAGATAGTTGAAGACGAGACATTTGAGGATAATATCAAAGCCTGCAACGAGGTTGGTATGGATGCCGGCGTGTATTTCTTTACCGAGGCAAAGTCAGTTGCCGAAGGCAGGGAGGAAGCGGACTTTGTTATAGATCTTTTGGAGGAATATGAAGCCACGATCCAGCTTCCCATAGTAATAGACGTGGAACAGTCTGCAAATCCCAACAAGAGCAGAACCAAAAATCTTACTCCGGAAGAGAGAACGGATATAGTCATAGCCTTCTGTGAAAGGGTCAAGGAAGCCGGATATGAACCCATGATATACGGCAACTTAAAGAGTCATATGCGCATGACAGATATCTATAAGCTCGAAGAGTATCCGAAGTGGTTTGCATATTACAGGACACCGCTTCGTTATCCTTACAAATTCGATATATGGCAGTATACTGCCACCGGAAGCGTAAACGGAGTCAAGGGAGATTGCGATATCAATCTGATGTTTGTGAAAGAAGATTAAGATGACACTTAAGGAATTAGGACTTGGAAAAAGTGCGATAATCGAGAAAGTCGGCGGAGAAGGAGCACTCAGACAGCATTTTCTGGATATGGGCGTGATCCCAGGTACAGAGGTGACCGTCATAAGATATGCTCCGATGGGAGATCCCGTGGAACTTAGGATAAGAGGCTATGAGCTTACCCTTAGACTTGACGATGCCGATAAGATCCTGATAAAGGAATGTGAAAAGTCTTTCGAAGGAAGCAAAGCAAAGTCAAGAAAAAAGAAAGAACATCCCGGTCTTGGTGAAGAAGGCAGATATCATTCAAAAGAAAATGAAAATCCTCTTCCCGATGAAACGATCCTCACATTTGCACTTGTAGGGAATCAAAACTGCGGAAAAACAACGCTTTTTAACCAGCTGACCGGTTCTAATCAGCATGTCGGAAACTTTCCCGGTGTTACCGTCGACAGAAAAGACGGTCCCATAAGAAAACGATACAATACCAGTGTTACGGATCTTCCCGGTATCTATTCGATGAGTCCATACAGCAGCGAGGAGCTTGTATCGCGTAATTTTGTACTGGATGAAAAGCCGCTTGCCATCATAAATATTGTCGATGCCACAAATATTGAAAGAAACCTTTATCTTACCATGCAGCTTCTGGAACTGAATATACCCATGGTAGTGGCACTGAACATGATGGATGAGATGACGGCGAATTCCGGTGCAGTTTACATCAATGAGATGGAGGAGCTGCTCGGAGTTCCAGTAGTTCCTATCAGTGCTGCCAAATACGAAGGTTTTGATGAACTTGTTAAGCATGCGATCGATGTGGCACATTTTCAGGAAAGACCGTCAAAACAGGATTTCTGTGATGAAAATGATTACGGCGGAGCGGTTCACAGATGCCTGCATGCCGTTATGCATTTGATCGAGGATCATGCAAATACTGCCGATATCCCTATAAGATTTGCTGCAAGCAAGCTGATAGAAGGCGATACGCTCATCCTTGACAGACTCGATCTTGATCAGAATGAAAAAGAAACACTTGAGCATATAGTCCTTCAGATGGAAAAGGAAAGAGGACTTGACAGAAGCGCCGCGATAGCGGATATGAGATTCAGCTACATTAAAAAAGTATGCGATGAGGCGGTTACAAAGCCAAAGGAAAGCAAGGAACACGCAAGAAGCCAGAATATAGACAGAATACTTTCCGGAAGATTTACTGCGATCCCGATGTTTGTCCTTATCATGGCAGTCGTATTTTTCTTGACCTTTAACGTGATCGGGGCATTTTTACAGACTGTTTTGGAAGATCTTATCGGCGGGCTTGAAAACCTGACTGAGACTGCATTTGAAAGTCTGAATATCAATAATACATTGCGAGGTCTTGTTATAGACGGGATCTTTGAAGGAGTCGGAAGTGTTTTAAGCTTCCTTCCTGTCATAGTAACTCTGTTTTTCTTCCTGTCCATACTTGAAGACAGCGGATATATGGCAAGAGTTGCATTCTTCATGGACAAGCTCTTAAGAAAGATCGGTCTTTCCGGAAGGAGCATAGTTCCCATGCTCATAGGCTTTGGCTGTACCGTGCCTGCGGTAATGTCAACCAGGACTTTACCCAGTGAACGAGACAGAAAGATGACCATACTTTTAACACCTTTCATGAGTTGTTCAGCTAAGGTACCGATATATGCATTTTTTGTAAATGCCTTCTTTCCGGGACGCGGCGGTCTTATAATGACCGGTCTGTATTTTCTTGGAATAATAATCGCGATCATTATCGCGATGATATATAAACGAACAATATTTAAGGGCGAGGCCGTACCTTTTGTCATGGAACTGCCAAACTACAGGCTTCCGAGTGCGAAGAATGTAGTTCAGCTTCTTTGGGAGAAAGCTAAGGATTTTTTGCAGAGAGCATTTTCCGTGATCTTACTGGCTACCATCGTAGTATGGTTTTTCAAGAGCTTTGATACTTCGTTAAACTTTGTGACAGATTCGCATCAGAGCATCATGGCTCATATAGCTGGAGCGATGGTTCCCTTAATGAGACCTGTAGGCTTAGGTGACTGGAGGATATGCACTGCTCTTATCTCGGGATTCATGGCAAAGGAAAGTGTAGTGTCAATGCTTGAGATGCTCTTTGCTAATGAAGGAGGAGTAGAGGCAGCACTGTCTACCACAACGGCAGCAGCCATACTTGTATTCAGTCTTCTGTATACACCTTGTGTTGCAGCAATTGCGGCTATAGGCAGAGAACTGGGAAAAAAATGGGCAGCGATTACTGTTTTGTGGCAGTGTGCTATCGCATGGATCGCTACATTTATACTTAATATGATAATGTGAAAATATGAAGATATCGAAAGAAACACTTGAAACCATGAGAAAACAGATATACCTGGACTGTAACGGCGACGAAGCCTGTGAGATCGCACCGGGTATATTCCTTGCACCGTCAAAGATACTTCCGGGAGCAAGGATCATAGATAAGATGGATCCTTTTTTTCGTGTTGTCGTACTGATGGGCAAGGCTTATATCATGGCAGATGAATCCATCTTAGGCGGATGCGAGGAACTGTTTAAGGACAGCAAGCCCGAATGGTTCTTTAACTTCGATAATCTAAGACGCATAGACTATATAATGCATGAATATGGAAGAGAGATAGTCAATACGCACATATATAATCTTCCGGCATCAGGCTGCGAGATAGAAAAACCCTATGGTGATGAAATCTGGCTTGATGTAAAAGATATAGAAAACATGCGTGAAACAAATGTATGTCACAGGGCACTGTGCTATTCTCCGACTCAGCCTGATGTTATCGCCGTTATGCTAAAAGACGGTGACAAGATAAAAGGCATGGCAGGAGCAAGTCTTGACGGAAAATATGTACGTCAGATCGGGATAGATGTAAAAGAAGGCTACGAAGGAAAAGGCATAGGAGTCCATCTTGTAAAGCTTTTAAAGCAAAGACTCATAGAGCAGAATACACTGCCGTTTTACGGAACAAGCGAAAGTCACGCCGTAAGCAGAACAGTAGCCATAAGAGCAGGTTTCATGCCTGCATTCAGTGAATTTTTCGTGGCAGAAACAAAAGATACTCTTAAACCGTCTTAATGGCGGTTTTTTTGTTTATAATGAAATAGGACAAAAAATGTCGAGAATATCAAACAGACATTAGTTTATTATAAGCTCACAAGGAGATGAGCATATGGACGAACAGAAGAAAGCAGTACGGCTGATGCAGGATTATATAAGCGAACATATCTGTGAGGATATTTCGATCAACGATCTTGCTAAAGCTGCATCATTTTCACCATGGTATTCAAGAAAACTGTTTATAAAGCATCTTGGGATGACACCGGCAGTTTATATAAGGCGCCTGAAACTGTCAAAGTCAGCATTAAGGCTTCGGGATGAAGCCTGTCAGATCATTGATATAGCCATGGAAATGGGAGATGGAAGTGTTGACGGATATCAGCGTGCATTCAG
>JAGCXJ010000236.1 GCA_017961385.1 Lachnospiraceae bacterium | reverse complement strand
CCGGCCTGAACCTTCCACATCTGAGCGTACTTTCCGTTCATCTTAAGCAGTTCGTCATGGCTTCCCTGTTCCACGATGCTTCCGTTTTCCAGCATGATGATCCTGTCTGCTATCCTTGTCGTCGAAAGACGATGCGAGATGAATATGACAGTCTTATCCTTTGTTGCTCCAAGCATTGCGTGGTTAAGCTGATATTCCGCTATAGGATCGAGTGCACTTGACGGTTCATCAAGTATCATCAGCCCGGCATCCTTGTAAAATACTCTTGATATCGCAAGCTTCTGGCTCTCACCTCCGGAGAGATTGACACCGCTCTTTGAAAACTCAGTGGTAAGATCGGTCTCAAGTCCGTTTTTAAAACGTTTTATCCTTCCGATAAGTCCGCTGTCATCAAGAGCCTGCTTAACCTTTTCTTCATCAGCATTTTCTGATACATCCAGGATTACGTTTTCCTTTACCGTTCCCGCAAATATCTGGAAGTCCTGGAATACGGTTCCTATGGTATCTCTGTACTTCTTAACATCGTAATCCTTTATATCGCATCCGTCAGCCTCTATAACGCCTTCTTTGACATCATAGAGACGCATCAGGAGCTTAACTAGAGTAGTCTTTCCGGCACCGTTATAACCAACGAGCGCTATCTTCTCGCCCGGATTGATCTTAAGTTCAAGGTTTTTGATCTGCATCTGTTCACTCTTGCCGTATGCAAAGGAAACGTTCTTAAGCTCTATCTGTTTGGAATCCTTGTTCGGTTCAAGTTCCTTTTCAGATATTATCTTGGGTTCATAGCCCATGAACTTTCTTATCTTGTTTATATACAGGCTTGTCTCGCATGCAAACGGATAGGATTCTGAGAATACTCTCATTCCTCTCTTAAGTCTGCCGAACGATCCGTAAAGTATAGCAACCGTACTGAATGAAAGATTATGAAGGACAGCTGACTGATATACGAGATAAGAGATGAATATCACATCTGAGAACATATCGTTGCACAGATATTTCTTGATGAATCCGAATAACCATTTCTTGTAGGCGTATTTCTTTTCTATCCTGTATACTTCATCATTTGCCTGCTCGAATCTCTCAAAAAGCACATCCGATACCTCCGGATTAAGCCTAATCTCCTTGGCATAGTCGCTAAGATAATAGATTCTCTTGATGTAATCTCTCTTTCTTGTATACGGTATTCCTTCGATCTTTACCTTGTAGTTCTGCTTGTTGTATATCTGTTCAAAGACAAGCGAGAGCACAAATGATATCGCTACGAATATGACGGATATCTTATCCCTTAAGAGGAAGAATATACCCGTTGAAATGAACACGGTAAGACCGCCGAGAACATTCTTTACAAATTGAAGTACTCTTTCTATCTGCTTGTCCACTTCCGAAATGGCCAGTACCTGTTCGTTATAGAATTCGGGATCATCATAGCATGAAAGATCAACAGCCTTTGCCTTGTCATAGAGCATCATCTTGATCTTTTCTCTAACCTTAGGACGTTCCCTTTCTGCCATATAGTCACCGGCAAATACCGTAAACACCATTCCGAGTGTTATTGCACCGGCAAGTATCAGAATGAATCTAGCGACCTTCTCAAACGGATATCCGAACTCAGCGGCAGCAAGTACATATCCTATTCCCACGGTGTGCTCAAAGAAGATAGATACCTCGTTTCTTATCGCATCCAGTGACTGATACAGCACGTATTTGGGTGATGCCGTAAACATCAGCTTTAAGAAGTAGAAGTTATTTGAAAAGACCTGTTTTACCGACTGTTTTGTCTCTTCTTTCTTGACTGTACTCACAGTATCACCTCCTCTTCATTTTCAAGAGCAAGATAGTTCATGGCCTGCTTCTTGTACATCTGATAATACTGTTTCTGTGCTGCTATAAGCTCCTTATGAGTGCCTTCCTCAATCAGAGTACCCTTTTCGAGCATGAAGACCTTGTCACAGTCCTTTACGGATGAAAGTCTGTGCGATATGAACAGCATCGTATGATCCTTTGCTTCCTTAAGAATGCTCTTGAACAGTTCATATTCGGCTATTGGATCAAGAGCACTTGAAGGCTCGTCAAATATCTTCATCGGAGCCTCTTTGACAAATGTTCTGGCTACCGCAACCTTCTGGCTCTCACCTCCGGAAAGAACGGCTCCTTCCTCGTCAAACTCCTTTGTCATCATGGTGTCCACGCCGTCTTTTAGAGTCATTATCTTGTCATAGACACCTGCCATCTTAAGCGCTTTTATTACTCTTTCATCCTCATCGTCAAAATGTCTTCCCATGAGTATGTTTTCCTTTACGCTCATGCCAAACAGCTTGAAATCCTGAAAAGTCGTGGCAAATACATCCCTGTATGCTTTAAGGTTGTACTGCCTTATATCCTTGCCGTTATATAGGATCACGCCCTTATCTGGATCATAGAGTCTGAGCATCAGTTTGATGATGGTCGTCTTTCCTGCACCGTTATGTCCCACAAGCGCAGCCGTTTCACCCTTTTTGATGACAAACGACAGGTCATGTATAGTCTCCTTGTCATCAT
>JAGCXJ010000235.1 GCA_017961385.1 Lachnospiraceae bacterium | reverse complement strand
TATAATACAGATTTGGAATAAGAGGTTACTTTATTATGAATTACTCAAAACAGGGAATTATCAAAAGGAAAAAAGAGATACGCTCTTTCTCTGCCAAGCTTGGTAAGAAGATTGTTCTGTATCTGCTCATGATACTGCTCATCGCATTTATCACGACAGGTATTATGGGTGCATGCGCTGGCGTCGGAGTTTTAAAGGGGATCATCGCATCTTCACCTGACATCTCTAACATCGACGTATCTCCTACCGGTTTTTCTACATTCATATATGACAGTGAAGGTCATCAGACAGCTAAACTTGTTGCAACGGATTCAAACCGTATTCCTGTAACACTCGATCAGATGCCCAAGAATCTTCAGCATGCCTTTATCGCTATAGAGGATTCACGTTTCTATGTTCATAACGGCATCGATATCAAGGGTATCATCCGTGCTGTTGCAGACGGTGTAAAAAACAAGTTTAAAAACATGCAGGGTGCTTCAACGATCACTCAGCAGCTGTTAAAGAATAATGTATTTAAAGGATGGACCGAGGAAAACGGTCTCAGAGATCAGGTTACCAGAAAGATTCAGGAACAGTATCTTGCCATAGAGCTTGAAAAAGTCATGGACAAGAACAAGATCCTTGAAAACTATATGAACACCATTAACCTTGGTCAGAATACTCTTGGTGTTCAGGCTGCATCTTTAAGATATTTTAATAAGGATGTTTCTCAGCTCAATCTTTCAGAATGCGCTGTCATTGCAGCCATTACACAGAACCCCAGCAGATATAACCCTATATCACATCCAGACAAGAACGCAGAACGTAGGGGCAAGGTCCTTCGTGACATGTGTGAACAGGGCTATATCACAGAAGCAGAAAAAGACGCTGCACTTAATGACAATGTTTATGACCGGATCAAGAGTTATAACAGTACCGTTGAAGAAACTACGGTAAACTCATATTTTGATGATGCTGTAACTGAAGCCGTTTATGAAGATCTGCTCTCAACAGGCTACAGCGAGCAGCAGGCATACACTCTGTTATATACAGGCGGTCTTTCAATCTTCTCGACTCAGGATCCTCATATCCAGAGCATATGCGATGAGGTATACAACGATCCCGAGAATTATCCCGAAAAGACATTTTGGGATCTCAGATATGCTCTGTCAATAGAAAAAGCTAACGGAGACAAGGTTAATCATAGTTCCGAGATGCTCAAATCATACTTTAAGCAGAGCAATCCGAAGTTCAATATGCTCTTTTCATCGCAGGAAGATGCATATGCAGCTGTTGAAGAATACAAGGCTTCAGTAATGGAATCCGGTGATGAAGTATTTGCAGAAAAGATCGAACTCACGCCTCAGCCTCAGATATCCTTCACCATAGCGGATCAGTCAAACGGCTATGTTCTTGCAATGGTCGGAGGTCGAGGATCAAAGACAGCATCCAGAACATACAACAGAGCAACTGAGGCTCCTCGTCAGCCCGGTTCTACATTCAAGGTGCTTTCAACATACGCACCTGCTCTCGACAGTGCCGGTCTTACTCTTGCTACTGTACAGAACGATGCCCCTTATACTTACGATGACGGAAAACCTGTAAGTAACTGGTATGGCAAAAACTCATACAGAGGCATACAGCCATTAAGAGAAGGCATAAGAGAGAGTTTAAATATTGTTACTGTTAAGACACTCACTCAGATCACACCGCAGCTTGGTTTTGATTATCTTCTCGATTTCGGATTCACATCTCTTGAAACCGGAAAAGTCATTAACGGCAAGGTATATACAGACATCCAGCAGGCACTTGCTCTCGGCGGTATCACAAAGGGTGTATACAACATTGAATTAAATGCCGCTTATGCAACTATTGCTAATCAAGGAACATATATCAAACCGAAATTATATACAAAAGTTGTAGATCACGATGGCAATGTAATCCTTGACAATACTCTTCCTGTTCAGCATCAGGTATTAAAACAGACAACTGCTTGGCTTTTAACATCCGCTATGAAAGACGTTGTATCAAGCGGTACAGGACATAAATGCCAGCTTGCAAATGTTACCGTTGCAGGTAAGACAGGTACGACAACTGCTAACAATGATGTGTGGTTTGCAGGTTTCTCGCCCTACTATACAGCAACTTCATGGGCCGGATATGATAACAATAACGGAAAAATGTCATCAAATGCTGAGCATGACCTAGCACAGACCATGTGGAAGAAAGTTATGAGCCGCGTACATGAAGGTATGGAAGATAAACCATATCCCACACCTCCCGGTATCGTAACAGCAACTGTATGTTCAAGATCCGGAAAACTCCCGATACCAGGATTATGTGACGGATGTCTTAAGACAGAATACTTCGAGGAAGGAACCGTTCCGACAACATCATGTGATGTTCACTATTCCGGTATCATATGTGCATATGATCATCTCCCGGCTTGCGAGAACTGTCCATTCAAAGTTGAAGGTGTATTTGAGCTTCCTCTTCCGGAAGATCCTAAAGTTGCAAAGGGGTCAGGTACAATTACAGCTGACGGACAGGTTGTACAGACAGGTATAAGAGGAACGATCAGTGAAGATGGCGTAAACCGCTGCTCTCATGATGCTCTGTTCTTCGCAGATCCCAACCACGATGCTATAATCGCTCAACAGCAATGGGAAATGCAGGCCGCTGCCGAAGCAGCCGCCGCTGCAGCTCAGGCTGCCGCAGAAGCCGCACCTCCGGCAGAAGGCGGAGAATAAAACATATAAATACAAAAACGGACTGCAAATCGCAGTCCGTTTTATAATACTCAATTATCCTACTGTTCTACTGAAGCTCCGCATTTTGAGCAGAACTGGCTGCCCTTTTCAACAGGTGCTCCGCAAGTCGGACATTTAGTCATACCCTGTGCAATCATCAACTTGTCTTCAAGTTCCTTAATGCTCACTAAAGCGTCTCTTATCGCACTTATCTCCGGATATGTATCCGAATCCTTGTTATCCTCAAAAAATTTCTCGCCAAGTTCCTTATATAGCTTAGCAACATTGCTCTGTGCTGTACTGATCTGTGTCTTCAGAGTAGCAACATCCTTAAATTCCTTACCCTTATCCAGTGCAACATCCTTAAACTCCTTGCCCTTCTCTATAGCATTTCCCGCTGCGTTGCCAAGAGTTGCACCAAGATTCTCAAAAAAGCTCATTACCTTACCTCCTATACTTTGCCTTATCTATTGCAATCCCTCGTCAGAACATGTCTGACTATATAGATTATACCACTATTGACGCGCCTATAAAAGAGTTGACACACTTCCTGCGGTTTGATATTATAATTCGGTGAGTTGATCTCATGCTGCTGTAGCACAGTCGGTAGTGCGTCGCATTGGTAGTGCGGAGGTCACGGGTCCGATTCCCGTCAGCAGCTTGGTTGTTTGTACTCATGAAAGCTAGTAAACATGCGGGTTTGCTAGCTTTTTTACTTGCAAAAATCGGTGTGACTAACCCGTTTTTACGGTGTGAGTAAACCCGAAAACAGCCTCTGCTTCATCATGGAAAAATGATAATCTTCTACTCCTGTTATAGTGTCTTGTCATATCCACAGATGAATGATTTGCATATGAAACAATTTTACCTTCTTCTATTCCCTGTGAATAAGCTTCAGATACACCATAGAATCTGAATTTGTGAGAACTACGATAATCGATTCCGCATGATTCACAATAGTTTTTGAGATGATTGTTAAAATGACTTGTTTCTATTGGAAGTTCACCCGCTGAATTTAAGATATACTTCTTATCTCCATTGATGACACGTAACTTTTCTATTACTTCTGCAGCATATCTCACAACAGGTATGGTATGAGCCTGCGGAAAGTCAAAATATGATTAATAGTGCACACAGTAATTTGTATTGAAAAACTTTTCGGAATAATTGCGGATTCAAAAAGGATTCATTTCGATACTGTTTAACCCTTGCGTGGTATTGGATATTATCTATTTCTGTAGTATATTAACAGATATGGGAAACAGAGTTTTAATTGGACATATAGACAAGAAAGTGATTGAACTTCTTGGATTAGATATAAAAGAAAATACACCTATATATATTTCTGAAGGTAATATAATTCATATCCGTGAAAACCATCCTGATGCTTATATGAAGTATTATGATGATGTTGAAAATATTATTTCGAATCCTGATTATGTAGGGATTGCCGGTGTTGATGCTCCATCTATTGAATATATAAAGCAATATAAGGTAGACAATGAATATGTAAATATCGCAGTTAGAGCATCAAAAGCGGGAACATATTTCGTTAGATCCATGTTTATAATTGAAGAAGGTAGAATTAACGATTACTTAAAGAAAGGAAAACTCATACAATATAAAAGCCCTTCATAACGAAGGGCTTTTTATCAACAATATAGGCTGGTTGGCACTCCAGCATCTCCAACTAGGGTGGCGGCTGCCTGTTCCGCCTTCTGCTATTGTTATGTTTATTATATATTGATTTTTAGAATTATACAACTATAATGTGACTTGTTTTTAAGAAAGTGTGACTTCAAAATGCGATTGGTGTCACTAATCCCTTTCTTAAACTGAATTATTTAGGTCCGATTTCCGTCAGTAGCTTGGTTGAAGTTTCAAATAAAAGCTAGTAAACATGCAGGTTTGCTAGCTTTTTTACTTGTCCAAAAGTCGGTGTGCCTAACCCGTTTTTGCGGTGTGCCTAAACCCAAATACTGCCTCTGCGTCATTGTGTGAAAATGTTAATCTTCTGCTCCTATCTTAGCATCTTGTCATATAGAATGAGTTTTATCATCTCAATTGTTCTGCCTTAAGAACTCCATAAACTCATTCTCTGGGATAGGTCTGGAATAATAGAAGCCCTGTATGAATTCCACACCCATGGATTTCATGACCTCCATCTGTTCTTTGGTTTCAATCCCTTCAACCACGACACTTAAATTCATCTTGTGAATTATATCCAGCATACCGGTCAAAACATGCTTGATCTTCTCATTATCAAAGAATCCTCGTGTAAATGTATAATCAAACTTAATAGTCCTTACGGGCATGTTGACGAAGTAGTCGATATTAGAGCGTCCCGTTCCGAAGTCATCCAGTGAAAATGACACCCCTTGATCTATGAGTTTTTCCATGTTTTGGATCATTATTGTTTTGTTTTTACCAGC
>JAGCXJ010000234.1 GCA_017961385.1 Lachnospiraceae bacterium | reverse complement strand
TTAAAAGACGAAAAGGAACTTGCAGAGCACAACATGCTTGTCGACCTTGGAAGAAACGATCTTGGAAGGATAAGCGAGTTTGGAAGCGTAGAGGTTGAAAAGCTAAGGAGCATCGAGAGATTCTCTCATGTAATGCATATAGGCTCTACGGTAAGAGGAAGGATAAGAGCGGATAAGGATGCACTCTCTGCCATAGAAGCAGTAATGCCTGCAGGAACATTATCGGGAGCTCCAAAGATCAGAGCCTGCGAGCTAATAGGAAAGCTTGAGGGCAACAAGAGAGGCATCTACGGAGGAGCCATAGGATATATAGACTTTAACGGAAACATGGATACCTGCATCGCGATAAGGCTCGTATACAGAAAGGGAAATACCGTATTTGTAAGAAGCGGAGCGGGCATCGTTGCAGATTCCGTACCGGAGCTTGAATTCGAGGAATGCATGAACAAGGCAAGAGCTTCGCTCAGAGCTTTGGAGAGCAGTACACAGGGGGATGAGTTATGATACTTCTCATAGATAACTACGACAGCTTTTCCTATAACCTTTATCAGTATATAGGAGAGATCACAAAGGATATAAAAGTAATAAGAAACGATGAGCTTACTGTGGATGAGATAAGAGATCTTAATCCCGAGCGCATAATCATAAGCCCGGGACCGGGCAGACCGGAAGATGCCGGAGTCATCATAGACGTTGTTAAAAGCCTTGGAGGAAAGATCCCTATCCTTGGCGTGTGTCTTGGTCATCAGGCGATATGTGCAGCATTCGGAGCGGATATAATACACGCAAAGAAGCTCATGCACGGCAAGCAGTCAAAGGTAGTACTTGACCTGTCATGTCCTCTCTTTAAAGGGCTGGAGTGCGAGACAACGGTAGCAAGATATCATTCACTCGCAGCGGACGAAAATACGATGCCCGATGAACTCAAGGTCACAGCCACTGCCGATGACGGTCAGATAATGGCTATCATGCACAAAACCTATCCGATATACGGAGTGCAGTTTCATCCCGAATCGATAATGACGCCGCAGGGCATGAAGATGCTCATAAACTTCATTAACAGTGATGATATCGATAACAAGGTTACTGAGTCTGAGCACAGATTAAAGGTAGCATACGCCGGGATAAAGGGAGCATTTGCAAATATCGCCGCAGCTCGTATATTCCCCGATGCAAAACTTATATCATACAAGAATTTCAAGGATGCATACAATGCCGTAGCAAAAGGTGAATGCGATCGCGCGGTGATGCCTACCGAAAACAGCTATGCGGGAGAAGTCGGCCAGGTCCTTGATCTTATGTATGAGGGAGATCTTTTGATCGACGGAGTCTATCCCCTAAGGATAAGCCAGAACCTTCTCGGAGTAAAAGGAAGCAGAAAAGAGGATATCAAAAAGGTTATGAGTCATCCTCAGGCTCTCGAGCAGTGCGATGAATACATAACGGCAAACCATCTTGAAAGGATAGAGGCAGCCAATACTGCGATAGCTGCAAAGCAGGTAGCGGATCTAAACGATAAGAGCGTTGCTGCTATCGCGAGCAGGGATACCGCAAAATACTACTGCCTTGAGAGACTAGAAAAGAACATAAACGAGGATACGGACAACACGACCAAGTTCGCGGTACTCTCAAAGAGCTTCAATGCAGGAAATGAAGATACATCACTCATTTTAATGTTTGCCGTAAAGAACGAAGCGGGAATGCTTGCAAAGGCGATAGATGTCATCGGAAGACACGGCTTTTCGATGAACGCTCTAAGGAGCAGACCTCTAAAGAGCCTTTCATGGCAGTACTACTTCTACGCAGAGATCGAGGGAGACCCGAGATCCGATGAGATAAATGCGATGATAAACGAGATGAGCAGATACTGCGTCGTATTAAAACAGCTTGGAACAACAGGAAATAATACAAACGAACTGATATAACAAACGGAGGGAAAAGAAAATGATCAAAGAAGCTATCGTAAAGATCGTAAACAAGGAGGACCTTACATTTGACGAGGCCTACACAGTAATGAACGAGATAATGAGCGGAGAGACAAGCCCCACTCAGAATGCCGCATTCCTTGCTGCATTATCTACAAAGAGCGCAAGAGCAGAGACAACAGACGAGATCGCAGGCTGTGCGGCAGCAATGAGATCTCATGCGACAAAGGTCGATACAGGCATGGATGTACTCGAGATCGTAGGAACAGGCGGAGACAATGCCGGAAGCTTTAACATCTCTACAACGACATCCATCGTTGCTGCAGCCGCAGGCATAAAGGTAGCAAAGCACGGAAACAGAGCAGCATCTTCTCTTTGCGGAACTGCAGACTGCTTGGAAGCTCTCGGAGTAAACATAGACCAGAGCCCCGAAAAATGCATAGAGCTTCTAAACGAAGCAGGCATGTGCTTCTTCTTTGCTCAGAAATACCACACATCAATGAAATATGTCGGAGCAATAAGAAGAGAACTGGGATTCAGAACAGTATTTAACATTTTAGGTCCCCTTACAAACCCCGCTTCTCCCACCATGCAGCTTCTTGGTGTATATGATGACTATCTTGTAGAGCCTCTTGCACAGGTACTCGTAAGCCTTGGCGTAAAGAGAGGAATGGTCGTATACGGAATGGACAAGCTTGATGAGATAAGCCTCTCATCACCGACAAAGATCTGCGAGATAAATGACGGATGGTACAGAACGAGCATAATAAAGCCCGAGGACTTCGGTTTTGAAACATGCTCAAAGGATGATCTTAAGGGCGGTACACCTGCTGAAAATGCTCAGATCACAAGAGATATATTAAACGGAGTAAAGGGTCATAAGAGAAATGCAGTCCTTTTGAATGCAGGTGCAGCTCTTTATATAGGCGGCAAGGCCGATTCAATGAAGGAAGGCGTAAAGCTTGCAGCTGAGATTATAGATTCGGGCAAGGCAGCACAGACCCTTGAAAAGATCATCGAGGTTTCAAACAGATAGGAGAATGTATGACTATTCTAGATGAGATAGCAGATTTTGCAAAAATCAGAGTAAAGGAAGCAAAAAAGATCGAACCGCTCGAGTCTTTAAAGGATAAGGCATATCACCTGCCAAAGGGAGACTTTGAGTTTGAAAAGGCCCTTAAAAAGCAGGGGCTATCATTTATCTGCGAGTGCAAGAAGGCATCCCCCTCAAAGGGTGTGATAGCCGAAGATTTCCCGTATATCGAGATAGCAAAGCAGTATGAAGAGGCAGGAGCCGACTGCATATCGGTCCTGACTGAGCCCAAATGGTTTTTAGGAAGCCTTGATTACCTTAGGGAGATATCTCAAAACGTAAAGATCCCGCTGCTCAGAAAGGATTTTACGGTAGATGAATACATGATATATGAAGCAAAGATAAACGGAGCCAGTGCCGTGCTTCTGATAGTATCCATCCTAACCGAGGATCAGATAAGAGACTATCTTAAGATCTGCGACGATCTGGGGATGAGCGCCATAGTCGAGACTCATGACGAAACAGAAGCTAAGACAGCCATAAGAGCGGGCGCAAGGATAATCGGAGTAAACAACAGAAATCTCAAGGACTTTTCCGTTGATAACTCTCTTGCAGCGTCTCTTAGAAAGAATGTTCCAGAGGATATAATTTTTGTTTCGGAAAGCGGAATCAAAAACGGAGACGATACAAGGCTTGCTTTTGAAGCAGGAGCAGATGCCGTTCTTGTCGGAGAGACTCTCATGAGAGCAGATGATAAGAAGCAGGCTCTTACGGCTTTAAAGGAGATGAGATCATGACAAGGATCAAATTCTGCGGACTCATGAGCGAAGATGATATATCTTATGCAAATGCACTGAAACCCGATTACATAGGATTCGTATTTGCAAGATCAAGCAGACGCTATCTTGACAGAAAACATGCTTTTCATTTAAAGTCTCTTCTTGATGATGATATAAAGGCTGTCGGCGTATTTGTTGATGAAGACATAGACACAGTTGCCGCATACCTTAATGAAGGCATCATCGATATCGCTCAGCTTCACGGCAGTGAAGATGATGAATATATACAAAGCCTTAAGGACATGACAGGTAAGCCTGTTATAAAGGCATTCAGGGTTAAATCCAAAGAGGATGTAAAAAAAGCCGTTAATTCTATCGCAGACCACATCCTTTTAGATGCGGGTGCGGGAGACGGAAAAACCTTTGACTGGTCATATCTTAAGGATATAAAAAGAGATTTTTTTCTAGCAGGCGGGCTTGACAGCACTAATGTAGCCGACTGCATAGAAAAGCTAGCCCCTTTTGCCGTAGACGTAAGCTCAGGACTTGAGACAGACGGCAAGAAGGATAGAAAAAAGATGGAAGCGTTTGCGATAAATGCAAGAAAGACAGGGAGGAAGACAGATGTCTGATCAAAAAGGAAGATTCGGTATTCACGGAGGACAGTACATACCTGAAACACTGATGAATGCCGTTATAGAACTTGAAGAGGCCTATAACAGATACAAGGACGATCCTGAGTTTAACAAAGAATTAAATGATCTGTTCAATGAATATGCGGGACGTCCCTCAAGACTCTACTATGCAAAGAAGATGACCGAGGATCTGGGAGGTGCAAAGATCTATCTTAAAAGAGAGGATCTAAACCATACCGGAGCTCACAAGATAAACAACGTACTCGGTCAGGCTCTTCTTGCAAAGAAGATGGGAAAGAGCAGGCTCATTGCAGAGACAGGCGCCGGTCAGCACGGAGTAGCGACTGCAACGGCAGCAGCGCTCATGGGCATGGAGTGCGTAGTCTTCATGGGTGAAGAGGATACAAAGAGACAGGCACTTAATGTCTACAGGATGAGACTTCTTGGAGCAGAGGTCATCCCCGTAACTAGCGGAACCGCAACCTTAAAGGATGCCGTATCGGAGGCCATGAGAGAATG
>JAGCXJ010000233.1 GCA_017961385.1 Lachnospiraceae bacterium | reverse complement strand
TTTCATACCTGCAAAGAACTCAAGGATGAAGTTTTCAGGCTCTTTTGAATATGTTGATGTCAGACCATAAATCAGTTGATAAATTGTCTGAAATTTAGTAGAATATTACCGTGGGTTTTAAATAATAATATCTTCAATCACAAATTGAAAGATATTAATTACTGGAGGTTACTTTATGAACATTTACACAACTGACAAAATTCGTAACGTCGTTTTACTCGGGCACGGTGGCTGCGGTAAAACGTCGCTTGCAGAAGCTGCCGGATATCTGGCAGGAATCACTTCACGTATGGGAAAAGTTTCTGACGGAAATACGATCAGCGACTTCGGAAAAGAAGAGATCAAGAGAAACTTTTCAATTGCAACATCTGTAATAGCTCTTGAGTGGGGTGACTGCAAGATAAATCTTATAGATTCTCCCGGATTCTTTGATTTTGCAGGTGAGGCTGAAGAAGCAGCAAGCGCTGCTGATGCAGCTATCATCGTAGTTAACGGCAAAGCCGGCATAGAAGTCGGAACTGAAAAAGCATGGGCTCTTTGCGAGAAGTATAAGCTTCCGCGCATGATCTATGTTTCCAACATGGATATTGACAATGCTTCATTCAGACAGGTTGTAGAAGATCTTACAGCTAAGTACGGAAAGAAGATGGCTCCTTTCCATCTTCCCATCAGAGAAAACGAGAAGTTTGTTGGATACATCAATGTAATAACGGAACAGGGTTATCGTTGGGAAGGCAAGGAAGTAAAGGAATGTGATGTTCCTGATTATAACAAGGAAAACCTTGGAATCTGCCGTGATACTCTTATGGAAGCTGTTGCTGAGACAAGCGAGGATCTTATGGACAGATACTTCAGCGGCGAGACATTCTCAGAAGCCGAGATCAGAGCAGCGCTCAGAACAAGCGTTAACGACTGTTCTATAGTTCCGATGACCATGGGAAGCAATACACTCTGTCAGGGTGTTTATACATTGCTTGATGATATCATCAAGTATCTTCCTAGTCCTGAAAACAGAACAGTAGCAGGTGTTTCTTTAAAGACAAATGAAGTCTTTGAAGCAAACTATGACTTCTCTAAACCCAAGAGTGCATATATCTGGAAGACTATTGTTGATCCGTTTATCGGTAAATACAGCCTTATAAAGGTATATTCAGGAGTATTCAAAGCAGGTGACGAAATCTACAACAAGGATAAGGAAGTTGAGGAAAAGATCGGTAAGCTGTATGTTCTCCAGGGTAACAAGCCTTATGAGGTGAGCGAACTTCATGCAGGTGATATAGGTGCCATTGCAAAGCTTACAGCGGCAAGGACCGGAAATACACTTTCAACAAAGGCAAATACGGTTCAGTACGGAAAAGTTGAACTGCCTGTTCCTTATACATACAGAAGATACAAGGCTGTCAACAAGCAGGATATCGATAAGATCAGCCAGAGCCTGCAGAAGATGATGCATGAGGATCTGACTCTTAAGAATGTTAATGATTCAGAAAACTCACAGCTTCTTCTTTACGGAATGAGTGAGCAGCATCTTGATATAGTTGCAAGCAGACTTGAAAATGAATATAAGGTTAAGATCGAGCTTTCTATGCCTAAGGTTGCATACAGAGAGACGATCAATAAGAAGTCTGACGTTGAATACAAGTATAAGAAGCAGTCAGGCGGTCACGGTCAGTACGGTCATGTTAAGATGACATTTGAGCCAAGCGGCGACATCACTCAGCCATACATCTTTGAACAGATAGTTGTAGGCGGAGCAGTTCCGAAGAACTTCTTCCCCGCAGTTGAAAAGGGTCTGCAGGATTCGGTTCAGAGAGGACCGTTAGCGGCTTATCCCGTAGTCGGTGTTAAAGCTGTTTTGTACGATGGATCTTACCATCCTGTTGATTCATCAGAAATGGCATTCAAGATGGCTACTATCCAGGCATTCAAGAAGGGCTTCATGGATGCCAAGCCGGTTCTTCTTGAGCCTATCATGAGCCTTAAGGTTACTGTTCCGGATGCTAACACTGGTGATGTAATGGGTGACCTTAACAAGAGAAGAGGCAGAGTTTTAGGCATGAATCCCACATCGGACGGCAGACAGACTGTTGAAGCTGAGGTTCCGATGAGTACTATATTTAATTATTGTACAGAACTTCGTTCCATGACCGGTGGTGCCGGTGAGTATTCTTACGAATTTGCAAGATACGAGCAGTGCCCGTCAGATGTTCAGGAAAAGGAAGTTGCGGCAAGAGCTGCAAAGGTTGCGGAGAACGCTACAGAAGAATAAGGAGGATTTCTCTATGGGCAAGTTTGTTTTATCTGAAGCAAAGAACGGTTTCAAATTCAATCTTGTTGCAGGTAACGGTGAAGTGATTGCTACCAGCCAGGTATACAAGAGCAAAGTTACGGCTAAAAAGGGAATTGCATCTGTTATGGCTAATGCACCGGTCGCAAATATCGAGAATCAGACTGAAAAAGGATATGCGACTGTAACCAATCCCAAGTTTGAGGTCTATAAGGATAAGAAAGGCGAATTCCGCTTCCGTTTAAAAGCTAAGAA
>JAGCXJ010000232.1 GCA_017961385.1 Lachnospiraceae bacterium | reverse complement strand
TTCAGATACATTCTGAAATTACCTTTTCGGTTTCCGCCAAGAGGTATGTATATCTTCCTTGTAAAGAATCTGCTTAATCTTATATGCCAGCGTTTCCAGAAGTCGATTATGTTGCATGCCTTGTACGGAGAATTGAAATTCAGCGCTATCTCAAAGCCAAGCAGTCTGCCTATCCCGATCGCCATGTCGCAGTAACCGCTGAAATCAAAATACAGCTGAAGAGTATAGAACAGGACCACCAGAACGGCTTCCAGTGCAGTAACAGACAGAATATTTTCATATCCGAAATCAACCGCCTTGCCGAAGGTGTCTGCAATGATGACTTTCTTTGCAAGTCCCATCACAAATATGAACACACCGCCCGCAAACCTTTCAGCTTCAAATCTTGATCTGCCTATATCCTTAAACTGTGGCAGCATCTCATCAGCCGTTACGATCGGGCCCGCAATCAGTTGCGGAAAGAAAGTAATGAAAAGCGCATAGTCTGTAAATCTGACATTTTTAACCTTTCCGTCATAGGCATCATGCAGGAATGATATCTGCTGGAATGTGAAAAAGCTTATCCCGAGCGGCAAAAGTATGTGACGCAAAGCAAAGCTTTTTGAGAATACAATATTTATATTTTCGATAAAGAAATCAAAGTATTTGAAATAAAACAAAACAGCGAGATTGGCTGTCACTGCGACAGCCAATAACGCTTTCCTTTTATTGATACGTTCAAACAGACGGTAGAAACAATAGTTTATTCCCACCGAGCCTACCATGATAGCCAGATAATAAAGATTGAAATATCCGTAAAACCACAGTGAAAATGCTATGAGCCATATCTTTGCAGCTTCAACGTTTATTCTCTTTATCAGATAGAATCCGAGTACGCAAAGAGGCAGAAACGCAAATATGAATATGTATGAATTAAACAGCATCAGTCTTCCTCGTCAAAATAATCATCATCGCGTTTTCTCATATACAATATGACAACAATTACACTTATTATCGCGATAAGCACCGCAACAGCTACGGTTGCTATCACAACATAGTTAACCCCGTCACCGGCTGAGTTTTCAGAAGTAATGAGTATGCCATCATCAGCATCTGATCCGATATTCTTTACTTCTCCAGATTGTGTATCGTCATCAGTAACGTCCACCGGCTTTAATGACGCATCGGCATATACGATCACATACTGCGAAGCATGTTCAAGTATGAATGCCGTATCTCCATCATCAGCAACAACGGTATCATTAACATATTCTAGCAGTCCTGTTACAGGATTATTATAGAACAGATTTGCAATCTTTCCTACGTACTGTCTATCAGAAGGTATATGGAGTGTTACAGGGAATCCGAACACACCGTCATGCTTGATATCAATACAAGTATACGGTTTTCCGTCAACTACATCTTCAAAATTAGACGCCTCTACATTTTCGCTGTCAAGTTCTACCTTAAGATCTACATTTACTTCATCAATACTTGAATCTGTAAGATCCATGTCCCATACAACATCATTTGCCATAGTGATGCGAAGTTTTCTGTTGTCCTCGGAACTGTATTCTTCAATCTTCTCTTTGTTGAGAACGGTCGTTGACATCATTACCATTTCAACAGGTTTCTGTCCCTGTTCAAACTCATCAATGCGTTCGATCTCCGGTACTACCGGTGTTGCCTTCTTATTGTCAGCAGTATATTTTTCACCCTTATCAGTTTCATCTGTTTTCTGAGATGAATCCCCCTTGGGAGTTATATCAGTTGTTTCGTTTTCGGTCTTTTTAGTCTCCGGAGTGATCTCATAAGTCTTCTCAGCAGCTTTTTCAGTCACCTGAGGTGTAGGTGTCGTGCCAGCAGTTGGTGCCGGAGTCGGCTTCTGCGCAGGTGTCGGAGTTGGTGTGGGGGTCGGCTTCTGTACAGGAGTCGATGTCGGTGTAGGTGTTGGCTTCTGTTCGGGAGTTATTGCAGGCGTCTTAGTCGCTTCAGCCGCAGCTTTTGTTGCTGCTGCATTGGTTGCTGCCGCATTGGTCGCCGCTGCATTGGTTGCTGCTGCGTTTGTCGCCGCTGCATTGGTTGCTGCTGCGTTTGTCGCCGCTGCGTTTGTTGCTGCTGCATTTGTTGCTGCTGCATTTGTTGCCGCTGCGTTGGTTGCTGCTGCGTTGGTCGCCATGGCATCTTTAGCTGCTTTCGTAGCTGCAATTGCTTCTTCTGTGTCATTTACACTGGGACTGGGGCTCGGCTCTACAAACTCAACCTTGGTTGTTGGTTCAGCCTTAACCCCAGGTGTACTACTAATTTTTTCTTTATAATCACATCTGGTACACTCACCATTTTTCATGTTATGACCGAGTTTTTCTGCCTCTTCGGTATATGACTCGCCGCATCCGCAGGTATATGTCTTTATTCCGGGTTCTGTACATGTTGCCGTATTGCTTGATAACGTAAAGTCATGGATATGTTCCGGAACTACCAAAAGTTCGTATCCGCATCTTTTGCAAACATTCGAATCGTTGTAGTCATGACCTAATGCTTCTATAGGCTCATCATATGAATCACCGCAGCTGCATGTATATGTCATAACTCCTTCAGTTAAGCAGCCTGCCTGCTTGGTCACTTTACCTGTATATACATGAACATGATCATCCTTTAGCTTAGGGATCTCTTCACTGTATGTATCACCGCATCTTTCACATGTGTATGTTCTTAAGCCGGCTTTCTTTGTTGTAGGCTCCTTTGTAACCTCACTTGTATACTTATGTCCTAGAGCCTCTTCGGTTATAGTCTCTGTCTTGCCGCAGATCTGACATGTTCTTATAAGCTCTCCGTCATGTTCACAGTCGGCATGATCTCCCTTCCAGTCTCCGAATTCATGCGTGTTACATACAACCTTTACTGAAAGTTCCATAGAAAGCGGTTCATAACTTGCAGGCTCTTTGCAATAAATTGCCTTGCACTTTATATTGCCTGTCTTCTTGGGTGCAACATATGATGAATCCTCCCATACAAATCCATCAGGAAGTACTACTGTTGTAAGCTCAGCTCCGGCATCTATGGTAAGATTCTTTGGCATATTGATTGTAGACGCATCAACAGTTGCTTTTGCAACATTTATCGGAACGGTTATAGTTATCTCGTTGTACCTGCTGTTGTCAGGATTGTAAATAACGCTGTATCCTTCGTTTTCCACAGCAGGTATGATGCTCTTATCTACCCAAGCAAATCCATCGGGCAGCTCGATCTTCTCAAGAGTCTGATCCGGTGAATATGTCACATTGATCTCAGGTATAGAAATCTTTGAAAGAGCTATATCAGCCTTTATTACATTTACCTTACACGTTACTGTATTGGTGGTATTCTCCGTTCTCTTAGCTGAAATAGTCACACTTCCGGGCTTTATACCCGTAATGACGCCATTGCCATCTACTTTTGCAATTCTTTCATCCGAGCTTGTATATGTGATAGCCGCATCATTGTTCTGTCCACCGTTTATAAGAGAGACTAAAACAGCATTCTGGTCTACCGGAAGATTCTTTACTTCATCAACATTCAGACTGAGAACATCCGTGGCATTCGGCTTAATGCATCGCCCTTTAGGCATATTTTCGTAAACAGGTATCTTGAACACAAAAGTATTATTCATAAGCCCTGCGTTCTTATATGCACTGTATGTAGTATAACTCTCACTGTACGGAGCAGATATGTTCTGCATATACTGGTGCGTATACAATGTCTTATCTGAAGCATCTACATCAAACTTCTGAAGATACAGAGTATCCTGACCTCTAAGAACATAATTATTCGCTATTATGGATGCACCGCCTGAAAGAGATTTCTCTCTTGTATTCCATCCTTTTTCCTTAGCAAAGCCCAGTCCGTTTGAATATATTTTCTCTTTAGTTGAACCATTTGCTCTGATATTAAAATAGTTATAGTATCCCTCAAAGCCGCTGTATCTTCCTGATATTAAAGGAGACGTCCCCTCTGTCCCCTGTTCCTGTCTGACTCTTGAAGCGAGCGCTATAGGGCTCATATTCAGAGAGGCGCCTATTTCTACAAATGTCTGTGCGTAACTCTTGCTGCTTCCGTCATAACCACCGGACATAAAAGTGCCGTTAAGTATCTTCTGCACTGCTTCTACAGAATGACTCGACTCATTGTATGTCTCCTGTTCAAACATGAATATCCTGTCTTCTGTAAGAAAGTTTCTCGGATCCATGTAGTAGGCGATTATTCCCTGTGTTGCTACGTACCATCCCGCCGTACCCGCAGATGGAGCCGCTTTGTAGCTCGAATCTGCACTCTTATGTATCAGACTTCGTTCATTGATTGATTCCTGATAAAGGACAGTATTCCAGTCCAGGCCCACATTCTGCCTTACAAATATCCAGTTCGGATGCTTCTTTTTCAGTTCATATAAAGCATCCCTATATGCTTTGGGAAACTGTTCGATATCCGAGCAGTCTGTTTCTTTTCTTATGGTTTCTCTCGAAGTGGTAGTGATATATTTATCCTCCCATTCAAGGAATCTCTCATCAGCGCATGCAACAAACTCTCTCTCGGCATAACCTGTGATCACTCCGCCTGCATAGCTGTAGCCTACCTTGTACCAGACATTTCTCCCTTCATCAACATCCACGCTGATAATGGAAACGCTCTGTCCGGATGCGAGTGCAACGACATCTTCGCTGTACGGATCGGCTTTACTCTTAAGGATATACGAATCCTTAAGGTATATGGCAGCCGCTATGTTTCTTTCAGACGCTATCTTTTCAAGAGCAGCTCTTGCACCATCAACATCCGATATGACATAGTTTGATTCCTTTATAGCCGCAGCGTATGATGTCATCGGTACACTTAATCCGAGCATTGCCGCAAGGATCATTGCCGTTATTCTTTTTGCTGCTTTTCCAATAATGGTTTTTTTCATTCTTTTCCCCCGTAATACTCCCAAAACCAATCTGCAAATCTCTCAAGTCCCTCCTCGATAGTCGTGGAAGGCTTAAAATCAAAATCTCTCATAAGCTCAGTAACATCCGCATATGTCCTTAAGACATCTCCGGCCTGCATGGGCAAGAATTCCTTCTTTGCCTCCATGCCGAGTTTCTTCTCAAGAACTGCCACAAAATCCATGAGTTTTTCAGGCTTGTTGTTTCCGATGTTGTAGATCTTGTAGGCTGCTCCCAGGTCATCCTCCTTGGGAGGATTGCACAGTATGTTAAAGACTCCCGTCACTATGTCATCAACATATGTGAAGTCTCTTTCCATATTTCCGTGATTATATATCTGTATAGGCTCGCCTGCTTTCATCTTTAGGAACTTCGTCACTGAGAAGCGTGCGCAGAGACCTGTGATTGCTATCCCGAAGAACACCACCACGCCTGCTGTGACCGCCAATATCCTCCAG
>JAGCXJ010000231.1 GCA_017961385.1 Lachnospiraceae bacterium | reverse complement strand
TTGACATCTATACTGCCCTGACGCGATTTTATGAAATGAACGATCTCCCTGACGTTGGAATCAACCTTGTGGCATCCGATCTTTATGTATTCTTTTTTATCGTATCCGATCTCGCAAATCTCAATTTCCATATCAGTACTTTTCGTTTATGCTAAACTCACCGTTCTCCTTAAGGAAGCAGTCAAAGAATTCTACAACTATCTCATTGACTTTATCTATGCATGCTTCAGGATCTACGCTTCCAGTGCCGAGATTCTTTGCAAGCACAGGTGAAAACAAGGGAAGATCCGTAAAATTCATATGTCCGCTGCCTTCAAAGTATGTCGTATATCCCTGCTTGGCATTATCCATTATAACATTATTAACATATGGATAGTCTGCTTTTTTAGCTTCGATCGATTCCAAATGATGTTCTTCGTTCTGCATGTTTAATATCGGTGTCAGATATGGCTCGTCATTATATACCACTTTACCGTCTTTCATATCGATCTCTTCGCCCAGCATTGTTCCGTCAAGATCTATGGCTGCGTCTACATCATCTCTTCTTGCGACCGTTACTGCTGTTGCTCCTCCGAGTGAATGACCCATAAGTCCGATCTTTTCTGTATCTATCGTATTTAAGATGCTTCCTATCTCATCGGCATTGTTTTTATCATAAAACCATGATCCGTCCGGGGAATCGTTGACTGCTGTCTTTATCGTATCTATCACAAAGTTGACATCATCTGTCCTTAGCTTCATCCATCTGGAAGTTTCCGGATATATCTCATTATCCGGCAGATCGCTGTTACCGATATATAAGGCGCTTTGAATGAACTTGGGATCGACCGTTATTATCTTTCCCGACGAATCCTTTGTAAAGAAAGAATGATAGGGATGATCCAAGCTTACGACCACATATCCGTGACTGGCTAGCTGCATATATGTTGAAGTATTGCTCTGATAATAGCCGAAGGCTCCGTGAGAAAAGATCACAAGCGGAAGTGAATGCTGTGATATATCAGCCAGATCGGCAGGATAGTAGAAATGGATCGGAATCTCACGAAAAGATCCGTCACTTTCAAATTCCTCTATTCTTGATGAATCTATGAGTATCGCGCTGCTTTGAGCAACTTCATGCTCTCCTGTCAGCGGACGGCCGTTATAGTCCTTGAAAACAAATGCAGGTATCATAGAAAATGCGATGATAAATATACCGAACATTGCTCCAAATACCATCGCTATTCTCTTTTTTATATGTTCGTTCTTTTTATTTATCAGCCAGTTTGCTGCAGATATCAGTATCCTGATAACAAGAACCATAAAAAGACATTTGAATCTGAACCCGAAATCGATCTTTGGAAAGAATATCATTATAAGATATGTCAGTATCTCTATCCCGCATACATAGAGACGTCTTTTTGACCATTCACTCTTAACATCCTTATTTGTAAATTCAAATGCACAAAATCCGATCTCTGTAAGTATCAAAACTATGAGCAATAATATTTCCATATAAAAAACTCCTTTCATCTATCGATTAAGCAAAATGTAATAGATAAAAGGAGTATCTTCAATATCTTAGCGGGTAAGATGCATTAATCTACGGCAAGATGCACAGATTCATGACCTTTCTGTAGAAAAATGCGGCCAGTGCGGCCTCTATTAAGATCATTAAGCCCAATACGGCATTCTGATCTATCCTGGTTCCCAGAAATACCACAAGCACCATCAATGCCATAGTAGCAAACATATTCGGAAGCAGGTAAAGACTGACTGCAGGTCCCTGCTTTACCACTTCAACCTCATTCTCCCAGTCAAGACGCATATGCTTTATACCGCATGCACAGCCCCACGCGGTAGAAAGGGCGCAAAGGCAGAGTCCAAGGACGAGAGATAACAGAGCAGTTATGAAAGGTGTCTTCATCGAAATGCAAAAGCAGATCGTTGCAAACAGTGTAAACGGAACCGTAAGGTACAGATTAAACAGCATCTTTCCCTGATACAGAGTCTTCTTTGTTATGGGAAGGCTTTTTACTATCCAGTAATTCTTTCCCTCGAGTGAGGGAGTCATTGCAGTCGTAGCGGCCATGCCTACACAGAAATAAATGATAAAGGGAACAGCCGGATAGAGCATTTCCTTTGTGACAGGTGCTCCTTGCAGCACTGTATAGATAGCTTTATCGATATCCACTATAAGGACAGCAATACTCATTATGATAACAAGAAGTTCTCCCATCGCCGCATTTGTCATATAGACGGTGGATCCTATCATTCTCCTGAATTCCTTATATGCGATGGCATTGATAACACTTCTTTTCTTAAGCCCTGTCATGTTATATTTTTTTGAAGCGGCATGATTTTTCAGATTCGAATTGATAGTTCTGTAGGATCTGCCTACCGGAATGAATATCAAAATAAAAAGAGCAACTGTCACACCGATCAAAAGTATGATATCCGCTGCCTTAAGTCTGCAGACTGCATTCTCAAACCATTTGATGGGAAGATATAGTCGTGCATACTTATCTATATACACATTAACTGATTCAAGTGTTTCCTGAACCCTGCCGTTTCTAAATATCGATTCAATGATGAACCTTGATGCGAATATTAATATCACCAGAATAAATGTAAGTATGGTCTGAACAATATTGGTCTTTCTAAAACCTGCACTTATCTTTGCGATCAAAAATCCTATAAATGATGCGATGAGCATGGGAATTACAGGAACAAACAACGACAGGATCAACCATACAGGATATGCAAGAAAGGAAGGTTTTGCATATATCCCCCATCCGATCATCATGGACAGGGCAATGCTCATGTACCATCCAAGGCTCTTTACATACATATACATGAACTTGCAGCCTGCAACGGTCTTTGCCTCAAAGGGCAGTGACATCAGCATATCGTATTCCTTGAAATTAAAGAGATAGCCGTTTGTTTTGAATAAAGTGAAAAACAACGCAAGAATCGATATTGTAAGAGTGCAGA
>JAGCXJ010000230.1 GCA_017961385.1 Lachnospiraceae bacterium | reverse complement strand
TAGACGCATTCTTACGAAGTGAAGCCAGATAGTCCGCATACTCATATCCGAACTGTTTAAGATGCACCGCACTACCTCTGTCCGTTCCATGAATAAGTGCATTATCAGATATATATAACATTACCTCTTCCTGGTTTACGGTCTCATCCTGCTCGATCGCAAGATGTATGAGCCTGAATAAAAGGTAATTGGTGTTCATGTTTATGGTCTCGCTAACAAGAGAGGCCGTCTCCATCTCGTCAAAGAGCTTGTCAGTGCAATTATCTATTCCGTTCTTGTCATTTAGCTCTATGGCCTCGATAAGAGCATCCAGCTCCTTTTTGCAGAGCGCTACCTTCTTTTCGTTAACCTGCATCTCTTCTTCATAGAAGTAGATCGGCTTTCTTTCCCTGAAGTTCTTAAACGATCTTAAAGTAGAAGCAGAACTGTATGAGTGCGAGATCTTTGACAGATCATCCACGCTCTTTCCTATTAAAAGGATGATGGGTATCCCGAGATTTTCTCTTTCAAAAGTCCTTGAGAGTCCTTCCATGAACTCTTTTTCTGTTATGTCCCTTTCCTTTGCCATGTAGTCGCAGTAAATAAAGCCTATCTCATATTCCTCTTCGTACCCCGGGATATCCTTGATGCAGTGATCCTCGTTTGCACCAAGATAATTGCGACAGCACTCCAACATCCTGCTCTTTATGGTAAGAAGCTCGGTCTCGTCATATTCATCAAGAGCCCTTATGCTGTCAAAGCTGACATGTATGTATCTGATCTTTTCAGACAGTCGTAAGTTTGTCTTGATATAGTCAAGATGTCTGTCCTCAAACTTGCCTCGAAGCAACATCATGAGATTCTGGATAAGATATGCCCTCTTCATTCCGGCATTGTCTCTTAGCTCCTTTAGCTCCATATCCTTTAAGACCGAAGCCTTTGCAAGTATCTCCTGCAGTCCTTCCTTTGAGACCGGCTTTAAGATATAGTCCATGCTGCCGTATCTTATAGCCTGCTGGGCATATTTGAAATCATTGAATCCGCTCACTATTATAAAGTAGGCATCGCTTAGGTTCTCTTCCTTTATGCGCTGCAGCAGCTCCAGTCCTGTCATCTTTGGCATCTGTATGTCGGCAAATATTATGTCAACCTTGTTGTTCTTGATATATTCGTATGCCTCAAGTCCGTTGGAAGCCTTTTTGACTATCTCATAGCCTTCAGCTTCCCAGTCTATGATCTTTGACAGTCCTTCCAGTATATATGGTTCATCATCGGCGAGCATTACTCTAAGACTCATCTGCCTCTTCCTTTCTTCCCACTCCCAGTGAATCAACCGGGACCTTGATAACCGTGAACGTACCTACTCCCTCTTCGCTCTCAAGTTCAAACTTTGCCCTGCTGTCGGTATATATCTTTAATCTTATGCAGGCATTTATTACACCTATGTGATTATTCTTCTTAAGATCATCGATAACGGCATTGTTCATATGATCACAAAGCTGTGTAGCCTCGTTTTCATCCATGCCGCTTCCCGTATCCTCGATCTCCATGACAAGCTCTTCGTTTCTTATATATATCCTTACATATATCCATGAGGGAGAAGTCTTTCTCTCCATTCCATGAACACAGGAATTCTCAACGAAGGTTACCAGCGTCAGTCTAGGGATCATCAAGGATCTGCACTCATCGGCCAGTTCTATCTCATAGCTTAGCTTGTCTCCGAATCTGTACTTCTGCAAAAGCAGATAATCCTCGATGAACTTTACTTCATCCTCGATCGATGTCTCGTCATCCTTCCAGTTGACGTTCTGTCTGACTAGCACTGCGAGCTTCTCGATCATGGATGCCGTCTCATGCTCTGATTTGAGCACGGAATGCATCCTTACGCTCTCAAGGACATTAAAAAGGAAATGCGGATTGATCTGTGACTGCATCGCAAGAAGCTCCGCATTCTGTCTTGCTATATCAGCCTGCTGTCTTCCTATGCGGTTTTCAAATGACTGATTGATGAATGAGATCAGTATGAAGGGCAGAGCGATATTTAAAAGGATCACAGCTACAAGTCCTCCGCTGTAATCGGAAAGCTTGCCCAGTTCCGACACCCTAGGTCTTGCGATCAGTATCCTGAAGTTCTGGCCGTATATGTTCCATTCATTCTCTATTCCGATCGTCTCATCCCCCGTCAGATGATCAAAGTCCTCTCCGACGCCGTTATGACCTACGGTAGAAAGGATTATCTTGTCACCTATGCAAAGATACATATCATAAGGATACTTCATATCGGTGACTTTTCTTACAAGCGGTGTATAGTCTATATCTACCTTGACGACTTTCTGTCTTACGGAGTTTCTGAAGTAATCCATGTTCCTGATAAGGGTTATCCTCTTTTTTCTTGTCGCGGTAGGCTCCTCGTTTCCTATATAGTAACAGCACAGAGATGCCGTACGACCGCTGTTCTTAAACTCCCTGTACCAGGTCTTGTCCTCGGCTGCTGAAAGGCGCTTGAGATATCCTCCGTTTATGATAGTCGGATTGTTTGCATATATCTCGATATTT
>JAGCXJ010000229.1 GCA_017961385.1 Lachnospiraceae bacterium | reverse complement strand
TTCGGCAGCGGCAGCGGCTTCTTTAGCCTTATTGTCCGGATTCTTTGAAGGTAAAACGACTTTGTTAGACTTAACTAGGAAGTCAACAACATTCATCGCATCCCAGTCGCGATGAGTAGCCTTTACTTGTGTGTAATCCGCCCTTTGAATATTACAAGCAGTACATAATTCGTCTACGCTGCTGTAATACTCACCATCAAAAAACAAGGTTGTAGGCTTTTTGACGGTATCAATAACATCTTTTATTCCCATAATCATTCACCTCTCTTACAAATATTATATCTATTATATTCAAAAAAGCAAATCAATTTTTTGCAAAATTGTGTACTAAATAAATTCTTTTACTATATATTGTGACAGTCCGTCATGATTGTTGTCAAATTCTGATAAAATATCGGCAAATTCGAAAATTGCCGGGTCACCGTTAGACATCGCAATACCTGTGCCTGCAGCCTTTATCATCGAAACATCATTGAACTGATCGCCGGCAGCGTATGATAAAGAAATCGGAATATTCAGATAATTGCATAACCATTTAAGTGCAGTGCCTTTGCCGGCATCTTTTGATATTACTTCCAGATACATTTGATTGGAAAAAAGAGTATTAAGATGCGGATATATATCAGAGATTTTCTTACCGAATCTATCCAGCTTTTCGTGATCATTAAGATCGATCGCAAGAAGTTTTACCGGCGGTTTCTTAAGAATATCCCAAGGAGCATCAGTTATAATGAGCGGATGCGGACACCGGATCATGTAATAATCTACTTCCTTGCTTTTAGAGGGCACAAGCAGTTCTTTATCTGAATATGTCTGGATATGTATCCCTTCATTTTTTGCCAGATTCCATACGTTTTTAACATCTTCAAGTGAAACGGGAGAATAGTACAGGACTTTGTCTGCATCACATTCGTATATCATCGCACCGTTAGCAGCACATATAAACATGCCGGGAACGACTATATCCAGTTTTTTGGCAGTATCGAGAATGCTGTGGATAGAACGTCCTGATGAAAGGACTATAACATGTCCCTTCATTGAAATATCATGAAGAACACTACGCGTATAATCACTGACCTTGGAATCGTCATTTAAAAGAGTACCGTCCATATCGGTAAAAAGGATCTTCTTCATATTTAATTATTTCCTGTCACGCTTTTATCTTATGAAGATTGCGTTTATATCTAAGCAGGGTATTGAGAACTGATTCCTGAACAAGTAATCGTCCATAACCTGTACCAAGTTCAAGACCGGGTTTGGCAGCTCCATGAAAATCTGAGCCTCCGCTTATAAGAAGCTTGTATTTGTTTGCTAGTGTACGCATATCACGTTCATCGGCTTCACTGTATGTTGAATACAAAGCTTCCAAAGCTACAAGACCGGCTTCTTTTAATTCGGAAACAAGTGCATCAAGTCTGTCTTTGCCAAAGCCGTATAGAAGAGGATGAGCAAGAACAGCAATACCGTCAGCAGACTGGATCAGTTTTATGGCATCCATGGGAGTTACCTTTTCACGAGGTATAAAGTAAGGACAATGATCGCCTATATATCTCTCAAAAGCTTCTTTTGGAGATTTTACATATCCCTTATCACACATAAATCTTGCATAGTGTGCTCTGGTAATAACAGAATCGGTATAAGTGGCTCTTAATTCATCATAGTCAACGGGCATACCAGCTTCAGTCAATTTAGCGCACATCTTTCTATTTCTGTTATCACGTGACTCTACGAATTCGTTTAACTTTTTACAAAAATCATAGTCATGGTGATCTATGCAAAGTCCTACGATATGAACAGCCTGCCCCTGATACTCACTGGAAAGCTCAACACCAGGTATGACCATGACCTGTTTTTTGAATCCGCGTGAAATAGCCTCATCGATTCCTTCTGTAGTGTCATGATCGGTAAGAGCAATGGCGCTTAATCCGAGCTCGGCTGCATGATCGACAAGTTCTGTGGGAGACAGACTCCCATCCGATTTATCACTGTGTGTATGAAGATCGACCATGTTCATCAGTTGTTATCATCCTCGCGGTTTGCCACATAAACGGTACGCTTTCTTGCCATTTCATCATTAGCAAGATATTCGTCATATGTTGTTATCTTATCGATTATTGAACCGTCAGGCATGATCTCGATGATCCTGTTTGCGGTTGTCTGAACAAACTGATGGTCACGGCATGAGAAGAGTGCTACGCCTTTGTATTTGATAAGACCATCATTCAATGCAGTAATTGATTCCATATCAAGATGGTTTGTCGGCTCATCAAGGATCAGGCAGTTTGCACCGCTTATCATCATCTTTGAAAGCATGCATCTAACCTTCTCACCACCGGATAATACTTTTACTTTCTTTACTCCGTCTTCACCGGCAAAAAGCATTCTTCCAAGGAAGCCTCTGACATATGTAACATCCTTGACAGGAGAGTATCCAGTAAGCCAGTCAACTATTGTATAGTCATTATTGAATTCAGAACTGTTGTCCTTGGGGAAATATGCCTGTGATGTTGTAACACCCCATTTATATGTACCTTCATCAGGTTCCATCTCACCCATCAGTATCTGAAACAGAGTAGTCTTTGCAAGTTCATTGCTTCCGACAAATGCTATCTTGTCGTCATGTCCCATGATGAAAGAAACATTATCAAGGACTTTTTCACCGTTTATAGTCTTTGATATACCTTCAACTGTAAGAACTTCATTACCGATCTCGCGATCAGGTCTGAAGTCGATATAAGGATATTTTCTAGAAGAAGGCTTGATCTCATCAAGTTCGATCTTTTCAAGTGCACGCTTACGGCTGGTAGCCTGCTTCGATTTAGACGCATTAGCAGAGAATCGTGAAATGAATTCCTGAAGTTCCTTGATCTTTTCTTCCTTTTTCTTGTTGGCTTCCTTCATCTGCTTTATAAGCAGCTGACTTGACTCATACCAGAAGTCGTAATTTCCTGCATAGAGCTGGATCTTTCCGTAATCAATATCAGCGGTATGGGTACATACCTTATTCAAGAAATATCTGTCATGTGAAACTACTATAACTGTATTTTCAAAATCTATCAGAAATTCTTCAAGCCAAGCGATAGCATCGAGATCAAGATGGTTAGTAGGCTCGTCGAGAAGAAGAATATCCGGATTGCCAAAAAGAGCCTTGGCAAGCAGTACCTTGACTTTCTGATTACCGTCGAGCTCGCTCATGAGACTGTAATGAAGTTCAGTCTCAATACCAAGACCGTTTAAGAGCATTGCAGCATTTGATTCTGCTTCCCATCCGTCCATCTCAGCAAATTCTGCTTCAAGCTCGCTGGCTCTGATCCCGTCCTCATCACTGAAATCTTCCTTTGCATATATAGCATCCTTTTCTTTCATGATCTCGTAGAGACGCTTATTACCGAGTATTACAGTATCCATAACAGGATATGAATCATATTTGAAATGATCCTGTTCAAGTACTGACATACGCTGACCGGGAGTAATGCTTATATCACCGTTAGTAGTTTCAAGTTCGCCGGAAAGTATCTTAAGAAAAGTAGACTTGCCTGCACCGTTAGCACCTATAAGGCCGTAACAGTTGCCTTCCGTAAACTTGATATTTACATCTTCAAAAAGGGCCTTCTTGCCGAATCTGAGAGTTACATTATTTGCACTGATCATAAATTTTCTCCATTACTTATTTATATGTATATTGAATTACAACCTACAATATAATAAATAAAAGCGCTAGAAAATGCAAGAAACACATTATCTTGTAGTCGAATAAGAACAAAAAAGCATATATTTTGTATATTTTACTCAAAAATGCTTTTAAATTTTACGGATTTTTGGTAAAATTCAGTAAAACATCTATGGAATGTTGTGGGGCGTATTTTTTTGTATCAGATATTTTGGGAGGTATCTTATGGATTTTGAACGTATCAGACAAAACAAAATGGCGATCAAGCTATTCAACATTCAATGCTTTCTTTTGATAGCGCTGAATTTGATCGCCGGAATTCTCAAAAGAGAAACATGGGGCAGATCAATCATTTTCTGTGTGATTTTAGTAGTTGCTATAGTTGCGGTCTATGTTATCTCAAATAACAAAAGGGATGCCATAGCTATCAGATATGCAATGATGATCTCATTTTTTGTATTCTATCTCGGGATTCTAATGACATCATCAATAAAAATGATATTTGTTTGTGTTCTGCCGATGTTAGTAATGAATATTGTCTTTAATGATCCTAAATTTACGGTCATATTTACGGTCATAGCAGAAATTGCCAATATATTTGCTCTCATTTACAGAATGGGTATTGTAAAGGACGGATATGTAGAGCCTGATTATGCGGTCGTTCAGATATTGTTTGTTGGTCTAACGGGTATGATATGCTGCATGGCTACAAAATTTGTTTCTGACATTAATGACGAAAAAATGAATATCGTACATAGAGAAGAGGAAAGACAGAGAGGAAACTCTGAAACTCTTATGGATATCGGCCATACAATGTCAAACGGTGTTGAGGAAAGTGTTCTAAAGATGAATGCCTTAAGGGAATCCATCGAAGAGACGCAGAAGAACATGGCTATGATCACAAGCGGTATAAATGATACTGCTAATTCCGTTCAGGATCAGCTTGAGATGACCGGAAACATACAGGAACAGATCAGACTTGTTACAGATACATCCGATGCTATAAATGACAGTGTCGAAAACTCTACAAGGATCATTGATGAGAGCATGACCATAATGAATGAAATGCTTAAGGATGTAGAGGCATCTCAGATCGCCGGAGAGGATGTTAAGAATTCACTCAACCTGCTTCAGGCAAATACAAACTCTATGAAGCAGATCGTTTCAATGATATCTGACGTTGCCGATCAGACATCACTTCTTGCATTAAACGCATCTATCGAAGCAGCCAGAGCGGGAGAAGCAGGAAGAGGATTTGCAGTAGTTGCAGGAGAAGTTAACAGTCTTTCGGTTCAGACTCAGAGTGCTACTACAGATATATCTAACCTGATAGATGAGATCTCAGAACAGGTTGATTCTGTTGTTGAAAAGACCGGAGTGCTTCTTGATAATAACGCTCGTCAGAATGCCAATACTGAAACAACAAATGAAAAACTTATTCAGGTTCAAAAGTGCAGTCATGATATAGACGGCAACTCTGATAAGCTCATCGATGCTGTAAGCATGCTTCAGAGTGCAAATGCTGAGATCGTAAACAATATAAGCAATGTATCGGCTGTATCGCAGGAGGTTGCTGCTCAGGCAACAGCTACTTATGAAGAAGCCGCAAAGAATCTTTTAGTTGTAGAAGATATGATGGAGATCGTTAACAGACTTAACGAATCAGCAGAGATTATCAATAATTTCTAAAAATGATAAAAACAGTTCTATGCTACGGAGACTCAAATACATATGGATACGTACCTGAAACCGGTCTGCGTTATCCAAAGGACATACGATATCCTGGAAAGCTGCAGTTGCTTTTGGGAGATGATTATCTAATCATTGAGGAAGGATGCAACGGACGCACAACGATCCATGATGACCCAGAGGATGGATGGAAGAACGGGCTTGATTATCTAAAGCCTTGTCTGAATTCTCATAAGCCGATCGATATTGTGATATTGATGTTAGGAAGCAATGATCTTAAAGATACTTTCCATCTGAGTGCTGAAGAAATCGCTCATGGTGCCGGCATTCTTGTAGATGTTATAAAGGAGTTTAGCGAGTTAAAACAAGGCTATATACCAAAGATTATATTAGTATCTCCGCCTCAGATCGGTGAAGGTATGAAAAACTCCCCGTTTTATGACGCTTTCAGTTTAGATCCGATTGAAAGATCTAAGCAATTTCCTAAGTATTACAGGCAGGTTGCTGATAGCAAGGGATGTATATTCTTTGATGCTGCTAAGTATGTTTATCCATCTGAATTTGACTCACTTCATCTAACTCCTCAGGGGCATGAGATACTTGCTCAAAAGCTTAAAGAAGTGATCTTGAGTATTAACTGATTCATTAATGATCGCGATCTGATACGGGTCGCGATCGTTTTTTGCGAAAAATTATAAAAAAACAATAAAAAAGAATATTATAAGGTTGAAAAAAAACACATTTAAGCTAAAATATCTTGTTAGAGAAATAACAAAGGAGGCAATTATCATGAAGTTAGTTCCATTAGGCGACAGAGTCGTATTAAAGCAGTTAGTTGCAGAAGAAACAACAAAGTCCGGCATCGTATTGCCCGGTCAGAACAAGGAGAAGCCTCAGCAGGCAGAAGTTATTGCTGTTGGCCCCGGCGGAGTTATTGACGGCAAAGAAGTTAAGATGGAAGTTAAGGTTGGCGACAACGTAATATATTCTAAATATGCCGGAACAGATGTAAAGCTTGATGATGAAGAATTTATCGTAGTAAAACAGGCAGACATTCTGGCAATTATTCAGTAATAAGAAGGAGATGGTTTAACAATGGCAAAAGAGATCAAATACGGTGCTGAGGCACGTGCTGCTCTTG
>JAGCXJ010000228.1 GCA_017961385.1 Lachnospiraceae bacterium | reverse complement strand
TTTGAATATAAAGCAACAATGAATTAAGGAGCGTTGATATGAAAACATGTGGTATAATTGCCGAATATAATCCGTTTCACAACGGACACAAATATCAGATCGATAAGGTAAAATCAGACGGTTCAGACTATGTAATTGCCGTAATGAGCGGTGACTGGGTACAGCGTGGCGGACCGGCCATTATAGACAAGTATTCAAGGACTATTATGGCTCTTAAAAGTGGAGTTGATCTTGTAATAGAGCTTCCGGTCATCTTTTCAACTGCAGCTGCAGCCGACTTCGCTATGGGCTCAATTTCTTTACTTGATTCTCTTGGATGTGTCGATGAATTAAGTTTCGGATGTGAATCTCCTTCCGATGAAGCACTTGAGGACGTCACAAAGTTCATGCTGGAACATCAGGAAGAGCTTGCCAAAGAGATTTCCGAGTTCATGAAAGCCGGCAATTCATATCCAAAAGCCAGAGAGCTTGCCCTGTTAAATCATTTTAATGAGCATATCGTAGAGGGACTTTGCAAACCTAATAACATTTTAGCAACAGAATATCGTAAGGCTCTGCATAATCTTAACAGTTCGATAAAGCCTGTTCCTATTAAAAGGATCGGCAGTAACTATAATGAAACAGAACTCAATCTCCGTTCTTACAGTTCCGCAACTGCAATAAGAGAAGCGATCCTTTCAAGCTATGATTTTGTGATCAACGATGATTCATATCTTCATTCTGATGAAAAGAAGGAAGTTGGGATCAGCACATATATGTCTTTTGTTGGTTCAACTGCTGTAAGGCAGGCAATGAGTGAGCCTTTGTCACCCATAATAAATCATGTGCCGCCGACCACATATGACATTTTGCTAGGAAGTCTCGGAAAGAGTTATCCTTTGGTCAGCAATAACTTTTCAAGAGAAGTCGGTTATAAAGCTCTTCACGAGTATTATAAGGGTTATGAGGATTATCTTGATGTTACCAGAGAACTTTCAGACAAGATCAAGAATCATCTTCCTTATTTCGAATCATTTGATCAGTTCTGTTCTCTCTTAAAGACAAAGGACATTACTTATTCAAGGATCAGCAGATGCCTCACGCATATCTTACTGGATATCAAGAAAGATGCATTTGCAGATTACAAGAAGGCTAGTTATGCAAGAATCCTAGGCTTCAGAAAAGACAGTGAACAGTTACTGTCTGTTATCGGAAAGAATTCCGCAATTCCTCTTGTTTCAAAACTTGCGGATGCAGGAAACATTCTTGATGATAAATCTATGATGTCTCTCGGAAAGGATATTGAAGCCGCTCATATATTTGATTTTGTTTCAGCCTGCAAATACCAAAACAAAGATAAACAAAATGAATTTACTAGACAGATGATAATAATTTAAGGGACGCATTAGCGCCCCTTTTCTTATATTTGCAATGCTTTGTATGTAAAGTCCTTAAATGTAACTTTTGTATCACTTTCATTGCCGTTTGCTGAAGCATATATTCCTATGCAGCATCCGACAAATCCACCGGCAACTTCCGTTGACAGATTTGCTACCTTTGCTTCTCCAAGTTCTAAATCAGCTGCAAACACTTTAGTCTTTAACCCATCGACAAGAATCGATAATTCGATACAGTTATCCTTTTTAACAACATTAGCGTCAACAGATCCTATTACATTATCTTCTCCGTTCTGACATAGGATCATATAGCAAACATCGTCTTTTACTTCAGCTCTGAGATTGTAAAGATTGTTCTGCATCAGAACAAGTCCTGCGCTTTCACCATTCTTAAGTGATGATATATCAAAATATGCCGAAGATTTAAAATGGTGATGCTGTTGTCTTATACAGATATATGAAGGCGAAGCAACAGCTTTTATATCATCCTTACCGGCTTTAAGCTTAAGACCTTCGTCTTTGACAAGCTCATACATATCATCGGGATAGTTCCTTAGAAACAGGAACTCATCTCCAAGTTCATTCATATTGGCAAATACGTACTCTCTTTCCGTACCGGGAATAGCTGTTTTTCTTCTTGTTCTATTTGTATATGAGTCAGGATCTTTTAAGGGACTCCATTCCGGCAGATTTATCTCGACTGTATCGCTAAGCATTCCGATTCCGGGATTTACAACCGGCCAGTCATCTTCCCAGATAAACTTTGCAAGAAATGTTTCCCTGCCCATTGTTGTATATCTTTCAAGAGGTCTAACAGCAAGAACCGTCATAAACCATTCGTCTGCAGGTGTCTTTATTATATCTCCATGACCGACATATTTGATCGGATAATCTTTTCCAAGATGTCTGTGAGTTAAGATAGGGTTCTTGGGATTGTTCTCATAAGGTCCCCATATATCTCTGCTCCTGCATATCATAACTGAATGCTCAGGACCTGTTCCGCCTTCGGCATGCATTATATAGTAATATCCGTTTTCTTTATAGATATGAGGTCCTTCTGGCCATATACATCCTTTTAGGGCGCCGTTCCATACATTTTTCTTTTCGCCTTTAAGCTTCCAGTTATCCAGATCAACTTCGCTTATATATATATACCAGTCACCGTTATACTTAACACCTTCAGGATTGGGATGTGTGCCGATGTAATAGCATTTTCCATCATCGTCAAAGAACAGTGAAGGGTCAATGCCGTCTGCGTCAACAAGGTAATGAGGTTCAGACCATGGTCCTTCAGGATCAGTCGCTGTAACAATAAAGTTACCGCCATGAGTAACGTTAGTACATATTACATAGAATACGCCATTATAGTATCTTATCGTCGGTGCAAACAACCCCTGCGAGTGATCTGCCCCTTCAACAGGAAGCTGAGAATGTCTGTCAAGAACATTTCCTATCTGTTCCCAATGTGCCAGATCCTTGCTATGCATCAAAGAAAGACCCGGGAAGTATGCAAATGTAGAATTGCATAGATAATAATCATCACCGACAGCACATATTGACGGATCAGGATAAAATCCCGGCATTATCGGGTTTTTTGCTATAACATTGCCCATTAGTAACCTCCTTAATTCTTAAAGCTGTGTATCGGAGCAGGAATTCTTCCACCCCTGTTTATAAATGCTTCACAGCTGAATCCGTTAACCGGCATAATAGGTGCATGTCCTAAAAGGCCTCCGAATTCAACATTGTCTCCAACCCCTTTCCCTATAACAGGGATGATTCTTACAGCAGTGGTTTTTTGATTTATCATTCCTATCGCGAGCTCATCTGCTATAATTCCCGAGATCGTAGTATCAGGTGTATCACCGGGAATCGCTATCATATCAAGTCCTACAGAACATACACATGTCATTGCTTCAAGCTTTTCGATTGAAAGAGCACCTGCATTTACAGCATCTATCATACCCTGGTCTTCACTGACAGGAATAAATGCTCCGCTTAATCCTCCGACATAGCTTGAGGCCATGACACCTCCCTTTTTGACCTGGTCATTTAAAAGCGCAAGTGCGGCAGTAGTTCCGGGAGCTCCGGTCTGCTCAAGTCCTATCTCACATAATATATCAGCTACACTGTCGCCTATAGCAGGTGTCGGTGCAAGGCTTAGATCAACTATACCGAATGGAATATTAAGTCGTTTGGATGCTTCTCTTGCGACCATCTGTCCAACTCTTGTAACCTTAAAGGCAGTCTTTTTTATGGTCTCGCATAATACTTCAAAATTCTGTCCTCTTACTTTTTCAAGAGCATATTTAACTACTCCGGGACCTGATACACCAACATTGATTATACTGTCTGCTTCAGTCACACCGTGAAAGGCACCTGCCATAAAAGGATTGTCATCAGGAGCATTGCAAAGTACAACAAGCTTGGTACATCCGATCGAATCCGCATCCTTGGTCTTACGTGCAGTTTCTTTGATGACTTCACCCATTAACTTAACACCGTCCATGTTAAGGCCGGTTCTTGTTGAACCAAGAACTACACTGCTCATTATCCTTTCAGTTGAACAGAGTGCATCGGGAATCGATCTGATAAGCAGTTCTTCTTCAGGTGTCATTCCCTTTGCAACAAGTGCAGAATAACCGCCAATAAAGTTAACGCCTACGTCTTTAGCTGCTTTATCGAGTGTCTTGGCTATACTTACGAAATCATCTGTTGTTTTGCATGCAGATGCTCCTATCAGGCC
>JAGCXJ010000227.1 GCA_017961385.1 Lachnospiraceae bacterium | reverse complement strand
TTTAGATCCGATAGAAAAGACATTTAATCTCTCTGTGAAAGAACTGATGTCCGGAAATACAGTTTATAATGAAAATGTATCCGCAAATATGCTGCGTTCAAAATTTTATGTCTGTCCGGTCTGCAAAAATGTGATACATAGCATGGGCGAGGCGGCCATTAATTGCCACGGCATACAGCTCATGCCTTTAGAGGCGGAAGAAACAGATGAGCGACACATGATATTTATTGAACGAGTCGAGGATGAGTATTATGTGCGCATCGATCACAGCATGACGAAGGATCATTACATTTCTTTTATTGCAGCAGCTTCATCTGATGATATGCAGTTTGTCAAGCTCTATCCCGAAAGCAGTGCCGAAGCGCGGTTTAAGATCAGAGGAGTCAGAAAGATCTTCTTTTACTGCAACAGAGATGGCCTGTTTTCTATCGATCCTATAAAAGGTATTGATGACAGGGAAAGCGGATATGATGATTCCTTAGAAAGAAGAGAGCTGGAAAAAACGGCAGATATGCTGTTTGGATAGGCTGCATTTTTATCGCTTCGCGATCAGTTCAAACAGATAAATAAACGGGTGCCTCATCGAGACACCCGTTAAATTATGCAAGTCTTGTTGTGAAAAATGAGATGATACCTGCGATGATCAGTATCGGCAGTGCGATATAGATCAGTCCGCCAGCTACAAGGGCTATCAAAAACAGCGGAAACAGTATTATCCCTAAAACAAATTTGCCGATCCCCCAGGCTGCCTTGATAGCAAACCATGCGATCTTTGCGATGAAAACTATAAGAAATATAGAGAATAATGTGATCATTTTTAAACCTCCTTTTATTACTCCCCCTTTGTTATGAGTTAATTGTATTACAAGTATCAAAGGGTTACCATTTCTTAAAGAGCAAAATGAGAGAGGTTATTTTAGCTTTACGACCAAAACTATGACAGATATTTTGCGATCTTGGTATACAGGGGTACGTCAACACCGTATTTCTCCGCAAGTCTTACTACCTCAAAGATGAGACCGTCTATCTCGGAATCTTTACCGGCCATTATATCTCTTTGCAGAGACGTCGTGGCATTTTCGGAAAGACTGTCAAGTATGGCAAGATTTCGTTTTACTATATCTTCTTCAAAATGGATATCCATGGCTGATGCCAGTGCGTCTATCTCTCTGACAAGACCGATAAAGCAGTCTCTTATCTCTCCAGGTTTCTGGATCTTGCCGGCAGGAGAGTTATAATACAGTCCGCATGCGCCCTGAGCAGACACATACGAGAACTTTAAAAGTGCATCTCTTCTGATATTGTCTGAGAGAATGCCTTCAATACCGCTTTCGATAAGATCATTTTCTATATCCTTAAGACAGTCCCTGTAATCAGCTTTATCTCTTACTCCGAAGATCACACGAAGGATAACTCCGTTCATCTGTATGCATCCCGGTTCTTTGATCTGAGCTGCAACATATATACAGCCGTCAGTTACAAGCGCTTTATCAAAATGCTCCTGCATCATAGCGCCTGTACCAAAGATGTTAAGGATAGGGATTATAACACTCTTTTCATCCGTTATCCTTTTTAAATGTGGTATGACAGAGTCAAGCGAGTATCCTTTTACACATACAAAGATCACATCCGGCTTTTCATCATAGCTTTCCAGAGTTGTTGCCTTTGCAGGATATATCGTAAATTCATCGTCTGGCCTAATTATCCTTAATCCCTTTTCTTTTATGGCATCAAGATGCCTGCCGCGTGAGATAAAAGTAACATCTTTTGAAGCCTTTGCTAGATATGCGCCTATTGTTACTCCGGTGCCTCCGGTTCCGATGATAAGATATTTCATATATGCTCCTTTATTCATATTGCTTAAGAAAGTCCTAAGGGGACTGTTGTTGCTTAACAGTTTATATTGTACCATAATGAAATGGAAACATATGATATCTACAGGAAAAAAGGAAAACAGAATGAATAAACAGGAAAGAGCGGTTGAACGCATTAAACAGATGGAAGAGATCCTTGATGAGGCCACAGTGCTTCTTGATGAGCTTGATGAGAAGCTTTCAGAGTATGAAAGATTACTGCCCAGGATCAAAAAACTGGAAGAATACTATACCGGAAAGCTCTGGAAGGATGACCTTGCGCTCGATGAAGCAGGAAAACTGCCAAAAGACTTAAAGCGAGGAGTTTTATCACAGGACGGGATCTATAACATGCTCGAAAAAAGCCGTGATGTAAACCGTCATGTTACATTTTGAACATGCTGATTTCTTGATTTAGGCTATCCGTGATCATACAATCAAACCATCAAAGACAACGAAAGGATACAGATATGAACGAACTTGGAAACAAGATAGCAAAGAAAAGAAAAGATACAGGTCTGACACAGACAGAATTTGCACAAAAGCTTTCTGTTACAAGACAGACTGTCAGCAGATGGGAGTCAGGTACGGTAATGCCGGATATAGATAAGATAGGAGATATCGCTTCTATCCTTGGAGTGAGCTGTGACTACCTGTTAAAGGATGATGTAACAGAGTGTGAGAATTCACCTGCATCGCCTGTCAGCAGACTGTTAAAAACGGCTGTCGGCAAAAAGGTGAAGATCTCCTTTTTTGATGGTGAAAGCGATATCGATCTTTATGACGCGGACTGTAT